>JBAYGL010000341.1:0-6169 GCA_041666725.1 Limisphaerales bacterium | reverse complement strand
GATTTCCTTCTCGCCCGCCGCGTTGGCGAGGACGACGAGCTGGTTGTTCTCGCGCGTCACGAGGCCGTCGTGGATTTCACCGTCCTTCGTCTCGATGCTGATGGCGACGAAGCTCGCGTCCACCTCGCGGTTCGGGTCGAGGATGGCGACGAGCAGTTCGGCGGGGCCGTGTGCGCCCATGCCGGTGAGCGGCGGGCCGACGAGCTTGCCCAGCGTGCCGAACTGGTGGCAGACGGCGCAGTTCGCGGTGAAGAGCTCCCTGCCCTTCGCCGAGTTGCCGCGTTTCTCGACCTCGGGCGTGAGCTTGGCGATGAGCGCGTCCTTGGCCTTGCCTTCGTCGCCGCGCAGTTTGGTCCAGAGCGCGGCGGCGCGCCGGGCCACGTCGGCGTTGGGCGAGTAGCGCAGGCGGTGCATGTTCGCGGGGCCGAGGAGTTCGAGCTTCACCGCGCCGGACTCCAGCGCGGCGACGAGCGCGAGCGTCCAGTCGTTGCGGCGGGTGAGCGTGTTGAAGGCAAGCGACTGCAACTCGTTGTTGAGCTGCGGATATGCGGCGGCGAGCTGCGCGCCGATGCCGGCGTCGGACAACTCACCGAGCGCCTCGATGACGCTGCGCTGAAGTCCGGCGGGCGTGGTGCCGCCGAGCAATTTCACAACGGCGGGTAAAATGTCGGCGCTGGTGCTGCGGAGGCCGAGCAGGTTCGGCACGAGCGAGGCGCGCGTTGCCTCGGGCTGCGATGCGTCGGCAAGCTTCGCAAGCAGCGACTTCACCTGCGCGCTGACGATTTCCTTGAGCGCACCCCTGGCATCCCACTTTGCGATGAAGGGCAGCACCGCACCGGCGACGCGGGCGTCAGCCGAGGCCGCGAGCTTGCGGAGGGACTGTTCGAGATCACCGCTCCACGCCGGCGTCTCGGCGAGGCGCGCGGCGGGGGCGAGGCTTTCGAGCAGGCCGGCCTTGAGCGCGCTCGCGGTGTCGGGCTTCGACGCGAGGGAGACGATGAGCTTCGCCGCCTCGACGGCCGATCCGGAGACGTTGGCGCTCAGACGCGTGACGAGGGACGAGAGCGCGGGGTTGCCGCTGGCGAACGCGGCGTCGAGGAACGCGGCGGGAGACTTCGCGGCCATGCCGATGAACGCGGCCTGCGACCACTTGTCGTCGAGGGACGGGTAAACCGCGACGAGGGCGGCGGCATCCGCCGCCGAGAGCTCCTGGCCGGCGAGCGCGAGCAGCGCGTCGAGGCGCACGCTCGGATCGATGTCCTTTGCGAGCTTTAGCGCGGTCTCTTTGCTGGCGGCGGCAACCTTCGCAGCATTCTTCCGGATGGCAGCGTCCTTGTCGCCGGCGGCGACGGCGAAGGTGGCATCATCAAGCTGTTTCATTTGCGCGAGCGCCCACACGGCGGCAACCCGCGCCTGCGGCGACTTCTGCGACGCGACGAGCCGCTTGAGAGCGGGCCCGGCATCGGTGCGATTGTCTTCCACGATCAGGCGGACGGCGTTCATGCGCGTGTGCTGGCTGGCGTTTCCGAGCGCGGCGACGAGTTCGTCAGTGGAAGCCTTCGCAAGATTCGGCACCACGAGCCTCTTCGCGTCCTTGTGGTCCACGCGCCAGATGCGGGCGTAGTAGTGGTCGCGGTCGGGGCGGATGGCCGCGTTGCGCGGGCCGTGCTTGGGGCCGCGCGTGTCGTTGTGGATGACGGCCTGATTGTAGAAGTCCACGACATAGACCGCGCCGTCGGGGCCGGTGCGGACCTCGATGGGGCGGAACCACATGTCCTTGCCGGCGATGAACTCGACCGACTCGCGGCCCGGCGCGCGCTCGGCCAGGTAGGAGACGCCTTCCCGTTTCACGACGGCGTCGTGGACGATGTTGACGGTCGGCTCGGTGGTGAAATAGCGGTAGTTCCACGCCGCCGGCCACGTGCCGCCGTCGTAAATCACGCAGCCCGCCGCCGCCGTGAAGCGGCCCACCAGGTCAATCTGGACGTAGGGCAGCTGGTCGTAGGGGATCAGCGGGAAGACCGGCACGCTCATCTCCGCGACACTGTAGCCAACCACGCCGGGCACCTTGCCGCGCGAGAGCTGCTCCTCGCTCATCACGACGTGCATGAGGAGCTGGCCGCTGGTGGGCTGGGTGTAGAAGACCTCGTTGTCCCACGCGATCTGCAGGCCCCAGGTGTTGCCGCCCTTGGAGGAAAACTGCTCGAACGCGGAGCCGTCGGGCTTGAAGCGCACCACGCCGGAGCCGATGGCGCCGAAGTGCTTCGCGCCGTCACCGCTCTGCGCGTCGGGCGTGCTGCTGTAGCCGTGCGTGGCGTAAATCCAGCCGTCGAAACCCCAGCGGAGGTTGTTGATGACGGCGTGCGTGTCGCGGTCGCCGAGGTTGGTGTAGAGCTTGGTGGCCTTGTTGCAGACGCCGCCGCCATTCGTGTCTTCGAGCAGCCAGATATGCGGCGCAGCGGCGACGATCACACCGGATTTGTGGAAGACAAAACTCGTGACGCGCTCCAGGCCTCCGGGCACGCCGTGCGCGTGGTCGGCGAAGACTTTCTTCGTGTCCATCAGGCCGTCGCCCTTCGAGGAGGTGAGGATGGAGATGCGGTCGTAAGCGGGCCGGTCGTAGGTCTTGCCGTCGTCGGTGAGCTTGTCGTCCTTCTGCCAGCGCTGGACGTAGTCGGTGCGCGGATTGACGGAGCGGCCGTCGGGATACTCGGGCGACTCGGCCACCCACAGCTGGCCCGCCGCGTCCCAGTCCACGTTCATGACCTTGTTGACCAGCGGCTCGCTGGCGACGAGCGAGAGCTTGAAGTCGGGGTGCAGGACGATTTGCTTCGCCGAGTCCGCCGGCCGCGACGGGCCGCCCGCCGGGTAGAGCAACGAAGCCAGTTCCTCCGGCCTGGCAAACTCGTCCACGTTGGCGCGGTGGCCGGCCCACGCGATGCCGCGCAGGAGCACGGCGCGGTAGGCGGGCAGGTTGAACGTGGCGAACTTGTGGCCGGGAATGCTGACGAACGCGCGGTAGGGCTTGCCGCCGTCCAGCGTGCGCTCGTAGGTCCACATCTGCGGCGCGAGGTCATAGACGGTGACCTTGCCCCCCTGCGGCTGGCCGCGCGGGTCGTTCTTGCGGGCGGCGGAGACGTTCGGGGTGTAGGCGGCGGCGAGCACGCGCGCATCGGGCGAAACGTCCATGTCGTAGTAAATCTCGTCGTCGAGGTCGAAGTTCGCGGTGCCCTGCGAAATGGGATGCGTGCGGTCCACGTAGTAGAGCGACATCTTGCCTTCGAGCCACTTCGTCGTGCCGTGAACCCACGAGCCGCCGATGACGGACTTCCAGTGCTCGGCGTTGTCGGGAATCGAGCGGGTCGGGACGCTTGCAGTGTGGAGGACCACGAGGCCGCCGCCGCGCTTGAGAAAGGCGTCGAGTCCGGCGCGCTGATCGACGGGGAATCCGCCGCCGTCCTGCGCATACATCAGGAGCACGTCGGTCTGAGCGAGCTGCGCGGCGGTGGGCAGTTCGAGGCCGCCGTCCACCTTCATGCCGCGCTCGGTGAGGAGTTTGGTCCACTCGCCGAGGAAGCGCGGGTGTGCGTGAACTTCCTGGCCGCGGTTGGGCTGGCCGCCGCGGATAAACACGCGCAGCGGCTCGGCGGCGGAGAGGGTGGCGGTCGCGAAGAGCAGGGCGAGACACACACGCGCCGGCGAGGAGGAGGAAAATTGGTTCATGCCAGGTAACATTGGTTCGAGGACGGCCATTAAGCACGCCGGTCCGCTGCAAAGCAACGGCTGCACGCTGCATATCCTCCACCAGTCGATATTTCAAATCCACCTGCCAACGACGACTCGGGCTGCAAAGATCGCGATGTCTTGACGCAAGCAGTCGGAGAAAGCGGGGGCATTTGCGCGGTCGCCTGTGTCCGCAGAGTTGGAAGGAAGACTTCATGAAGATGCGACAGGATCGGAATTCCACGTTGCCACTGGTTTGCCCGCTCCCTAAGCTCGCTGGCGCATGAAACATCAGCTCGAATTCGAGAAGCCCATCATCGAGTTGCAGCGGAAACTCGACGAGTTGAAGAAGCACCCGGAAAAGCATTCCATGGGCATCAACCTGGACGAGGAAATCAAGTTGATGGAGCGGAAGATGGAGGAGACGCGGCGGCAGATATACCTGAACCTCACGCCATGGCAGCGGGTCATGCTCGCGCGCCATCCCAAGCGGCCCTACACGCTCGACTACTTCCGCACGGTGTTCACGGATTTCTCGGAGCTGCACGGAGACCGGCTGTTCTCGGACGATCGCGCGATGGTGGCGGGCTTTGCCAAGCTCGCCGGCCGGCCCGTCATGGTCATCGGCACGCAGAAGGGCCGCGACACGAAGGAAAACATCCTGCGTAACTTCGGCTCCGCCCACCCGGAAGGCTACCGCAAGGCGCTGCGGCTCATGCGCATGGCGGACAAGTTCGGCCTGCCCATCATCACGCTGATTGACACGGCGGGCGCGTATCCCGGCGTCGGCGCGGAGGAGCGGCACATCGCCGAGGCCATCGCGGTCAACCTGCGCGAGATGACGCTGCTGGAGGTGCCGATCATCGCCGCGGTCATCGGCGAGGGCGGTTCCGGCGGCGCGCTGGGCATCGGCGTGGCGGACCGGGTGTTGATTTTGGAGAACTCGTATTATTCGGTCATCAGCCCGGAAGGTTGCGCGGCGATTTTGTGGAAGGACCGCGCCGCCGCACCGAAGGCCGCCGAAGCTCTGCGCATCACCGCGAAGGATCTGCTGGAACTCGGCCTCGTGGATGAGATCGTCCCGGAACCGCTCGGCGGCGCGCACAACGACCCGGCCACCACCGCCGCGACCCTTCAGAAGCATCTGATCAGGCATCTGGCGCAGCTGGAGGCGCTTTCGATCAGCGAGCGGCTGCGCAAGCGCTATGGGAAATTCCGGAACTACGGTCATTTCCACGAAACTCCTGCGGCGCTGGCCGGCACAACGCTCCAGTCACAGCCCGCCTCGGCCGCCTCGTAACCGGGAATTCCGGGCCTGCCACTGCTCAAAACTTGCGGGCTCCGGCTCCAATCCAGAGCTTGTGCAGACCGGCGCACTCGTGCATTGTCTGCGGCGTCTTGGCGTCTAGGACGCAACCGGTGACATCCCCCGTTCGCAGACGCCTGAGAGCTGATTGTAATTTTCTAATATGGCCAGTTTTGTTGATTTGATTCGCGGTCTGGTGGACAACGGCGAGGAGCTGAAGGCCACGGCACGGTTCCGTCTTGGCAAGCTCATCGCCAAGGGCGGCATGGGCGTGGTCTATGAGGCCGAGCAGATCGGCGCGTATGGCTTCGCCAAAAAGGTCGCGCTCAAGCTCATCGAGCCCTCCACCTCCGGACAGTCCGAGGTCGTCAAGGCGTTCATCGGCGAGGCGCGCCTTGTGGCGCGGCTGGTGCATCCGAACATCGCGCAGGTTTACAACCTGGGCCGCACCTCGAACCACATTTTCATCGTGATGGAGCACATCCACGGGCTGAACTGCCAGGAGCTGCTCGCCCGGCTGGCCGCGCAGGGCGCGCGGCTGCCGCGGGACTTCGCGGTCTACATCATGCACCGGGTCCTGCGCGGGCTGGCTTACGCGCATGACCTCGCGGGCGAGGATGGCCGGCCGCTCGGCCTCGTGCACCGGGACGCGCACCTGCGCAACATCCTGGTCAGCTATCAGGGCGACGTGAAGCTCACGGATTTCGGCATCGCCCGTGCGCGCGGCTTTTTGCCCAAGGACAGCCCCGACGTCATCATCGGCCGGCCCGACTTCATGAGCCCGGAGCAGATCACCGGGCAGCCGCTGGACCAGCGCTCGGACGTGTTCACCGCCGGCGTGGCGCTGGCGACGCTGCTGCTGAACCACAACCCGTTTGCCGGGGAAAACCTCGACGACACGCGTCACCGCATCACCGAGGCGCCGCTCCCGGACTTCGCGGTGCTCGACAGCCGGGTGGACGGGGAGCTGTGCGACATCCTTTGCAAGTCGCTGGAGCGCGATCCCGCAAAACGCTACGCCAGCGCCGAGGCGATGATGGCCGACGTGGAGCGCTACCTCTTCATCAACCGCGTGGGGCCGAACACCGAGAGCCTGCGCCGCTTCATGCAGGACCTTGTGGCTCCGGCCGACGACACGCG
>JBAYGL010000340.1:0-6188 GCA_041666725.1 Limisphaerales bacterium | reverse complement strand
CCACACACCGATGGCAGCGCACAGCACCACCGCAAGCCACACATCGTCCGGGCCGACGCTGAGGATGTCGCCGAAGAGATAGCGGTGCAGCTCGCCGCGCCGGTTCTTGAGCAGGCTCAACACAATGATGCCAAACGCCACCGAGCCGGATAGCAGCAGTGCCATGATGGTGTCGGTGAGCAGGTCGGTGTGCTCCTTGAGCCAGAGAATCGCCGCCGCGACGAGCAGGCTGAAGAGCACCATCGGCCATGTCGGGTCCTCGAAGCCGAGCAGGAACCCCAGCGCGATGCCCGCCAGCGCGCCGTGCGCGATGGTGTCGCTGAAGAAGGCCATCCGCCGCGCGGTGACGAACACTCCGAGCAGCGCGCACAGCGGCCCCATGACAACGGCCACCGCGAAGGCGCGGAGCATGAAGGGTTCGATGTCGTTGAGCAGATTCATTGGGCGTTCCCCCCGCCGGGGCCGTGCGAATGGTTGTGATGGTGATACGGCGTGACGTTCAACCCGTAGGCTTCCTTGAGCGAGTCGGCGTTCATCACGTGCTCAGGCGAGCCTTCGCAGCAGACGACGCCGTTGAGCGCATAGACCCACGAGGCGTGGCGGTAGACCATCGAGAGGTCGTGCGAGACGAGCACGACGGTGAGTTTGTGGCGGCGGTGGACCTCTGCGATGGTCTCGTAGAAATCCTGTTCACCAGACGAGTCCACGCCGGCGGTGGGTTCGTCGAGGAGCAGGAGGTCGGGTTGTTTCAACAACGCGAAGACGATGAGCACGCGCTGAAGCTGGCCGCCGGAAAGCGCGGCGATGGGGCGGTCCAGCAGCGATTCGGCGCCCAGCTCGGCCATCGCGGCACGGAGGCGGTCGTCGGTGTCGCGGTGGCGGTGCCAGAACCAGTGCTGCGTCTCGCGCAGTCGCAGGGCGAGAAATTCGCGAACGCTGAGGATGAAGCTGCGGTCCAGCGCGAGGCGCTGTGGCACGTAGCCGACGCGCGGCAAAGCCTTCTGCAAATTTGCCTCGCCAAAGAGGCGGACGTCGCCGGAATCAGGCTTTTGCAGGCCGACCATGGCGCGCAGCAGCGTGGTCTTGCCGGAGCCGTTCGGGCCGATGAGCGCGACAAGCTGCCCGCGATGCAGGTGCATATTCACGCCGCGCAAGATGGCCTGCCCGCCGAGCGTAACACGCAGGTCGCGCACGGAGACGGCGATGTCAGCGGCGGAGTGGCTACAGGTGGTGTGGGAGGCAGTCACGGGAATTCGAGGCGAACACGATTACTCTGGTTGCGACTCAGCCACGCCTCGGTATTGGTTTTCAATTGAGCATTCCACCAAGCTGTAGCAGTGCCGTCGGCAGTCGCTACCACCCCGTAGAGGCCGTGGTGCAAATCACGCCCCCAGGCAAGCTGATTGGTTGAGGACAAAGTCGCGACTCCATTGCTGAGGCCAGAGCGAGTTTCGAGGTGACGGTCTCCAGCCAGTAGATACGGCTCAGAGAATTCAACTGCCATGAAGTAGCTCAGGTTGCTATTCGCGAGTTGTGGCCAGTCGAGAGCGGGACTCCTGCTGTCCGTAGGACAAGTCAGTCGCTTCGCGCTCATATAGTTCGAGAGAGCGAGAAAGTGACGAAATGCCAGCCCTTGGCCGACAAGCTCCTGAGATCCGCCGAGGTTGGTTGACAGCATCGTGGATCGCTTTGATTCTCCTTCGGACTTCTTGCCGCTGTCGCTTGCAAATTGGTTTGAAGCGAAAGCGAAGTGCTTCAGATTCCAAACGCAGGTCATATATTTCTGCTTGTCCTTTGCTTCGCTATAAGCGCCCCAGCCCAACCCAGCCAACACCCCGATACACACGAGCACTACTAGCACTTCCACGATGGTGAGCGCGGTTGGCAGCCGTGAGTTCGAAGCAGAGAAAATCATTTACTCCGGTTACTTCAAATGCTTCAGCAGCGTGTTCAGGTTCCGCCGCAGGCCTTCCTCGTAGGCGGTGGGTTTGAGCGGGCCGGTTTCTAGGGTGTCGAGTTCGGCGACGGGGATTTTGGCGTCCTTGGAGATGCGCTCGGCGAGCTTGGGGGAGAATTGCGGCTCGGTGAAGATGACTTTCACGTCCTGCTCGCGCATGGCCTTGAGCAGGGCGGAAAGGTATTTGGGCGAGGGCTCGACGTCAGGGACTTCCTCGATGACGCCAATGAGGTTCAGCCCATAGCGGCGCGTGAAATAAGGAAAGGCGTGGTGATACGTGACGATGCGCCGGCTTTTGAACGGCGTGAGCGCGATGGCAAGCTCGGTGTCGAGGGCGCGCAGGCGCTCGATGAAGCGGGCTGCATTGGCGGCATAACCGGCGGCGTTCTTCGGATCGGCCTTCTGGAGCGCGGCGAGGATGTTCGTGACGGCGTGCGCGGCGAGCGTGGGGTCGAGCCAGAGGTGCGGATTCGGGCCGGTGTCGTGGTGGTGATGGTCCTGATCGCCGGGCAGGCGGATATGCGGCAGTTCGGTAATGAGGCGGTCCTTCGGCACACCGGCGTAGGCCTCGACGATGACGGCGGTCTTCCCGCCCTTGCCGGCTCTCGTGGCCTTGGAGAGCCAGTCTTCCATGCCGTGACCGTTCACAACGAAGAGCTGCGCGCCGGTGAGCTTGCGCAAATCGCGCGGCGCAAACTGGTAGTCGTGCGGACCGACGTTGGCAGGGAGAAGGTTTTCGACATCCGCAAGTTCACCCGCGACATTCGCAGTGAAGCAGTAGACGGGGAGAAAGCTGGTGAGAACTTTGAGTTTGGCCGGTTCAGCCGCACGAGTCCATGGGGAGAAGTTGAGCAGCGGGAGAAGCAACACGAGCAACAGGGGGCTTCGGGGTGAAGGCCTGGCCGTTCCCCCTCTCCCCGACCCTCTCCCGCTGTGAGAGGGAGGAACGTGGGCAGCGCTCGTTGAGAACGGAAGCTGGTTCATGGGAGGATTGATAGCGCTCACCAAAGCTTGATGCAAACGATTTGCAGACTTAGGGCACAAAAACTCCGCCTCGGCGGAAGGCCAGAGGCGGAGGGTGAAACCTTACTTCATCAACAGCATCTGCCGGGC
Organism: Limisphaerales bacterium; assembly: GCA_041666725.1. GTDB lineage: Bacteria > Verrucomicrobiota > Verrucomicrobiia > Limisphaerales > SXTU01 > SXTU01. Next base: position 3,118 of record JBAYGL010000340.1, on the reverse strand, counting down.
GCGCTTGATGGCGGTCGTCACGCGGCGCTGGAAGTGCGCCGGGAGACCGGTGTATTTGCGCGGCAGGATGCGGCCGTTGTCGGTGACGAACTGCTTCAGCAGATTGACGTTCTTGTAGTCAATCGCGTCCACGGTGAAGTCGATTTTGGGCTTGGGACGGGGAGCGCGGCGCTCCGTCGTGCGGCCCTTGGCGTCCTTTTTGTCGGTATGGGTCTTGCGCGGCATAGAGATTATTTGATTTCGCGGTGCAGGGTGTGGCGGCGGAGGGCGGGGTTGTATTTTTTCTTCTCCACCTTCTCCTGCTGGAGTTTCTTGTTGCGGCTGGTCTGATAGCGCGAGGGGGACTTGCCTTCCTTGCGTGCTTCAGTGCATTCGATGGTTACAATTTCACGGGCCATAAATTATTCCTTTTCCTTCGCGGGTTTTTCCTCGGCCTCTTCCACATCGCTGTCGTCGATGTCGGGCACGCTGGTGCTTTCCATGGAGCCAAGTGCAGCCAGGCGTTTCTGACGGAGGGCACCCTCACGTTCAAGCTGCGCCTGCGCTTCGACGGTGAAGCGGGTCCAGGGGATCGCCTCAAGGCGGGCCTTGGGAATGTTTTTGCTGGTCAGCTCGCACACGCCGTAGGTGCCCCTCTCGATGCGCTTGAGTGCCTCCTCAATTTCATAGATCGCGTCCTGGTCAGAGGAAAGCAAACTGAGGGCAAAATCACGGTCGAAGTTATCCGTGCCTGAATCCCCCATGTGGAGGCTGTAGCTCTCCATCTCGGTGGCAGACTCCTTGGCAAGGCCGCTCATCTGGGCCCTGAGCCGTTCACGCAAATCCAGCAGTGTGTTGTAGTAGCCCTGCCATTCGGGCTTGATCTTCACCTTCCCGTTGGGCGTCCACATCACGGACTGCCTTGTATCCTGCTTGGGCGTGGCCTTGCCAAGGATCGCAGCAAGGGTCGCCGAGCCGACGTTCTTGGCCTTCTTGGCCGGGACTGCAGGTTTTTTCACAAGTATCTTCTTCTTAATCACAGCGTAAAACTGTTTCTTCCGCGCGCCGGCTCACGATTTCAGTTGTCATCAGGCAAGCCCGCCCGCCAAAGAGTGCGCGAATGTAACAAGGTCGAGTTTTTGTGCCACAAAAATTTTTGGAAATTTAAAACGCCATCCAACGGGGTTAAAAACAACATGGCCCGCCCGGGAACAACGCCCTGCACACGGAGGGAAAAACCTCCAGCGCCCCACGCCTTCGGCAGGAAAAACCTCACAGAACATTCGCCGCCAGCTCGGCAAGCTCGGAGCGTTCTCCCTTTTGCAGCTCAATGTGCGCGGCAACCGCGTGATCCCGGAACTTGCTGATGATGTAGTTGAACCCGTTCGAGGAGCTGTCCACGTAGGGGTTGTCGATCTGGTAGGGATCGCCTGTGAAGATGATTTTCGTGCCGCTTCCAACGCGCGTGACGATGGTCTTCACTTCCAGAGGCGTCAGGTTCTGCGCCTCGTCGATGATCATGAACTGGTTGGCGATGCTGCGCCCGCGGATGTAGCTCAACGCCTCGACAACGATGGTGCCGCTGCGGAGCAGGTCGCTGCTGCGCCGGTGGTCGTTGCCCATGTTCAGATCGCTCAGGAGTTCAAGCGCGTCGTGAATGGGCTGCATCCATGGGCCGAGCTTCTCTTCGAGCGAGCCGGGCAGGAAGCCGAGTTCCTTTCCCATCGAAATGGTCGGGCGCGCGACGACCAGGCGGCGGAACTCACGGTCCATCACGGCGCGTTTAAGGCCGGCGGCCATCGCCATGAGCGTCTTGCCGGTGCCGGCCTTGCCCATGAGCGTGACAAGCTTGATGCGGTCGTCGAGCAGCGCGTCGAAGGCAAAATGCTGCTCGCGATTGCGCGGCTTGATGCCCCATACGCCCTCACGCACGTCAATGATGGGCACCAGCTTCCTGCCCGTCGCATCCACTTTCGCGAGCACGGTGCGCTTCGGATTCGCCGGCTCGGTGAGGGTGCAATACTCGTTCGGGAAATACTGGCGGTTGGCGGGCAGCGCGAGTTCATCCTCGGCGCGGAACTTCGCGATTTGCTCCGGCGTCACCGCCAGGTCGAACATGCCGGAATACAAGTCCTGCAACCGCACGCGATCCGTCTCGTAGTCCTCGGCGGACAACCCGTGCGCGTCAGCCTTGATGCGCAGGTTGATATCCTTGCTGACGAGCACGGTCGCCATGTCGGGCTGGCCTTGTTTGACCATGAGCGCGTGCGCGAGGATGCGGTTGTCCACGTTCTGAACGGTCGTGTGCAGGCCGCCGTTGGCGTTGCCATTGCCGTTTTTGCTGTCGAGCAGGATGCGCAGGTGCCCGCCGTTCTGAAGCGCGACACCTTCGCTCAGGCGTCCCGTGCCGCGCAGGCTGTCCAACATGCGCGACACGCCGCGGGCGTTCTGGCCCAGCTCGCTGGAGTCGCGCTTGAAGTTGTCTATCTCCTCCACGACCTCGATGGGGATGAGGACGTTGTTGTCCTTGAAGTTGAGCAGCGAGTTCGGGTCGTGGAGCAGGACGTTGGTGTCGAGGATGTAGTTTTTCACAATTGAAACAATGCACCGCACCGCCGCGCCTTCGTCCGGCAGCGGAGCCGGCACTGGACGGGCGGAGTGTGACTTTGGAGATGAACCATCAGTGGTGGAAATCAGCGGCCCGCACCCTTGTCATCTGCGCATACCAAGCGCGGATTTGCGTGTGCGCGGCGGGCAGCCTGTATTTGCCGGAGGCGAGGAAATTGCCGAGCATCCCGTAGAGATCGAAATCCACGAAGCGCGGGCGGTCGCCAAGCAGGAATGCTTTTCCCAGCAGCATCTGCTCGTAGGGGACGAGCCGCTCCTTCATCTGCTCCAGCATGGCCGGCCTTTCCTCCCGCCACCGGTCCAGGCATCCCGGGCCGAATTTCCGCTCCTTGTGCCGCACGAAAACCAGCCGCTCCTTCTCCGGAATGAAGTCGCGGTAGAAAACATCATTGAGTTTGAACCCGATTCCTTCGATCTCGTCCTCGATGTGGCGCCATAAAACCGTCTGCAACCCCCGCAAGTCTGGAGGAAAAAGCCCCAAGCCCAGCTTGTTGTCGAGATACTTGGCAAT
>JBAYGL010000339.1:0-6192 GCA_041666725.1 Limisphaerales bacterium | reverse complement strand
GGCGTGCTGCGCTCGAGCCAACCGTGGAATCCAACCGGTCGGCCATCGCCAAAAGCATCCGACCAGAAGCCTTCTCCTTAAATGCTGCCTTTTTCTTCTTCCCTTCCAAAGACCGTATCTCCGACTGCATCGTCCCGGCTCAAGGGGCGTCACGCTTCGTGAAGCCCCGTCCAATGCGGCAAAACCAGCGCGGAAAAAAATAAAAACGGGTTCCGACGGTTGAAACGCGGGAAAGTCGCCGGAACCCGTGCCCCGCCACTCAGCGACGCGAAAGCAATCTGCCCGGGCTGCGTCACGAACCCGCGTCCCTCCGGTCACGTTCCCGCAACGTCACGCGCCGGGCATGTCACCGTTTCTTAACGTCCGCGACACGCCGCCGACACCCGCCCGCCGCATGATCGCCCCTGCGTATGCCATCACCCCGTGCCCAAGTCCTGTTCGCCAGCGCCGACGCCGCCGGGCGCGCGCAGGCGAGCTCCAGCCTCGCCCCGGCCGGCTGCCGCGTCCTCACGGCGGCGGACGGTCCCGGCGCGCTCCGGCTCGCCCGCGCCCGCCTGCCGGACCTCGTGTTGCTGGACCTGCAACTGCCCGGCCTGGACGGCCTCGAAGTCTGCAAGGAAATCCGCCGCGACCCCGCGACCGTGCGGATACCGGTCTTCATCCTCAGCCTGAGGAATGACCCGACCGAGCGCCTGCTCGCGCTCGAACTCGGCGCGGACGAATTCCTCCCTCTCCCCTTCGACGCGCGCGAACTCGCCCTGCGCGTGCGCAACATGATTGACCGCACGCGCCCCGCGACCGAGCCGCCCGCGCAACTCCACGTCGGCGAACTGGTGGTGGACCTGTCCGCGCACGAGGCGAGCGTGGCCGGGCGGCAGCTCCGGCTTTCGCCGACGGAATTCAGGCTCCTCACCACCCTGCTGGAACACCACGGCCAGGTGCAAACGCGCAAGGAACTGCTTCGCCGCGTCTGGACCCATGCCGCCCTCGCCACCGACCGCACGGTGGACACGCACATCCGCCGCCTGCGCGCCAAGCTGGGCCGCCTGCGCCCCTGGATTCACACCGTCCGCAGCGCCGGCTATTGCCTCAAGCCGGAGTGAGGGCGGAGCGCAAAATGGCGTGCCCAGGGAGTTGCTGACAGCCGGGACGAGGCAGTTGGGTTGGGGAGCGCGCCCGCCCCGGGCGCAGCCAACCGCACCCTCGCGGTTGGCGCGGGCCGCGCGAACTCCTGCGGCTGGAAAAAACAGGCAGGCCCCAGCCGCACACGTATTCGGACTGGAGCCTGCCGTCCCCTCACACGAGGGAACTTGGGAAGAGGGCCGCCGGGTTTTCTCTCCCGGCGGCCCCTTGAGTGATGCGCCTTACGGCGTGGGCACCGCGCGGAAGAACCGGCGTTGCGTGCCCGGCGAGGTCGTGTCGATGTAGAACTGCCGGCCGCCCGCATGGACGATGTTCGTCAGGGTGGTCCAGGAGTTCGTGTTCGCGACATCACCGAGGTATTCGAGGCGATACTTCGCATTGGCCGGGCCATCAATCGTGACGCCGCCGAAGAAGGCGATGTCCGCCGTGCTGACCGGGACCGCAACGCTCGTGCTGCTGCCCGCGCCGTTGCCCACCTGCACGGTATAATTGCCCGCGAAGGCCGGGTTGAAGCCCGGCACCGTGAGCGTGCTGCCGGTCGCGCCGGTGATGGGCGCGCCGTTGAGGAACCACTGGTAGGTGAACGGCCCGCTGCCGGACACCGCGCCCGCCGGCACGCTGAGGTTCAACGTGCCGCCGCTGCCAACGGTCGCGCCGGGCAGCCCGTTGCGGAAGGCCGCGTCGCCGATGGCCGGTGGCGCGGTGATGGTCACGCTGGCAACGGCGCTGGTCACCGCGCCGAAGGCATTGCTCACCACGAGGGAGTAGCCGCCGCTGTCGAGCTCGCGCAGGAGCAGGAGCTGGCCGTTCTCCACGACCTCGGTCACGTTCGCCCCGGCGGGGATGCCGTTGGTGGTGTGCATTTGGGCGACGAGCAGCGCGGCCTTGTAACCCAGGATGGGGCTGACATCAATGACCCCGGAGCTTTCCTCGTCCTGCGTGAGGAAGCCCGGCTGGCCGGTGGTGAACAAGTTCGGGCGGAACGTCGCGACGGGGAAGAACGCGCCGGTCGATGGCACATACTTCCACATCCGGCCGACATAGGACTGGTTGCCCGTGTCCTCCTGGAGCAACAGGTTGCCGTCGGCATCGAAGCCGATGTTGTCGAGCATCTTGTGCCCCTCGGTGCCGGTCACGAGCAGGTCAATCGTGCCGCCGTTCTCCGGATTCGCGATGTCCGCGAAGCGCAGGCGCCACAGGCGGCTCTTGCCGGTGAAGCTCGCCGTGGTCACGAAGTAGTAGTCGCGCGGGCTGGCCGGATCCCACGCGCCGTCCTCGACGCGCTGGAAGGTGGCCACGCCGTTCGCCACGGCCAGCGCCTCGATCTGCGCGCCGGTGAGGTTCGCCACGTTGCCGTAGCTGAAGAGGCTGAAGGCCAGGCCGTTCACGGGCACGGCGGCGTCGGTCTCGTTGGTGAAGCCGTTGAGCTTCACGCCGTAGAGCGTGCCGCCGGTCAGGCCCGCCTTGTCAATGTCCAGCCCGGTGCCGGACTTCGTCCCGATGTAGAAGTTCATGCGGGAATCGGTGGTGCTGCTGTCGTCCTGGCAGCCCACGATGGTCTTGTCCTGCGCGAACGGGTTGGCGAGCGCGTTCTCCCACGCGATCTTGCCAAGGTGCGGCAGCTCGTAGCTCTTGCCGGCGTCGGGGCCGGTCACGACGTGGGCCAGGGCCCGGCTCTCCTTGTTGTTCTCCTCGCCGTTCATGAAGAGGCGGTTCGTGGTGCCAAAGCCGGTGCCGGCGTTGTAAAACGCGCTGACCGCCGGCAGGTCCGCCGAGCAGAAGCGGGTGAACACCGCGTTGACCGCCTGCGTGTGGGTCGCGCCGTTCCAGAGGAACACGTTCGTGATGAGGTCGCTGATGTTGAGGACGGCGAGGTTCGACTTGGCGATGACCCAGCGAGAGACGAACGCGCCAATGCCGCCGTGCGTGCGGGCGACGCCCTTGGTGTTGCCCAGCTCGTGGTTCATAAGCAGCGTGAACGTGCCGTTGCCGTTGTCGAACGCGCCGAGGCCGTCAGGAATGCCCACCATGCGGAAGGGCGTCACGCCGTCGGCCTTGTTGTTCACCGTCTCGCCGGCCGAGAACAGCGCCTGGAACCCGTAGCCGGGGAGGAGTGAATCCATCACCGGCGGCACCAGCGTGCTCGGGCCGACATGGTTCGTGCCGCGGTCACCGACGAGGTTGTTGAGCACGAGCGACGCGCCGTTGGCTCCGGGGATCGGCGTGCCGTTCTTGAACCACTGATAGGTGAGCGGCCCCGCTCCGGCGGTGCCCGCCGAGAGGGTGAGGCTGCCGCCGCTGTTGGCGCTGCCGCTCACGGGCTGAACCGTGACGACGGGCGCGGTGGGCTGGGGCGCGGCGGCCGGAGTCGCGGCCCCGGTGGTGGCGAGCACGCCGTAGTCGGAGAGTGCCGTCCAGTCGGCGGCCCAGTTCTGGTCGCCAAACGCGCCGACGAAATTGACCGGCGTGAGGAAACCGTCCACGGGCAGGATTTTGGCGAAGGCGCCGCGCGCCGGGCTGGCGGGCTGGGGACGCGGGTCAAGCGCGCGATTGTTCGTGCGGCTGATGCCGGTGAGGAGCGGGTCCACGATGAGGTTGCTGCGCGTGGTGTCGGAGAACAGCAGCGCCGCGCCACCGACGTCGAGGTTCGCCGCCGTGTTGCCGGCGGTGAAGCCGAACCAGAGGTTGTTCTCGAACTGGAGGATGCCGTTGGTCAGGTGCAGGCCCGACTTCGCGTCAATCGAGACGCCGCGCTGCGCGTAGTCCGTGAAGATGCTGTTGAAGAACTTCGGCGCGGCATACTCGCGGATGGTGAACGTGTTGTTGTTCGCGCCGCCGGAGCCGACGCCCGCGCCGATGGAGGTCGCGTTATAGACCTCGAAGTTCGCGATGGGCGCGGCGTTGACCGCCAAACCGGTCGGCTCACCGTTCAACTCGAAGCCCTTGTCGCGCGCGTCGGACGACTGGATGCCAAACCAGAACTGGTTGCGTCCGCGATAGCCTTGATCCGCGTCAAACGCATCGTCGTCGTTGAACGCGCTGACCAGGTAGCGCGTGTTGACCGTGCCGCCGAAGAACTCGAAGCCGTCGTCGGCAACCATGTAGGACTCGATGAACTCCAGCGTCGTGCCCCGGCCCACGCCGCAGATGGAAAGGCCGTTCAGTTCCTTGTTGGACTCCAGAATCTTGCCGCCGTGCCGGATGGACACGTAGCGCATCACGCCGGAGTTGTCGTTGTCGTCGCTGCCGCCGAAGCGATGGACGTTCTGGCCGTTGATGACGGTGTCGGACAGGCCCTCGAACACGTCATACTTCGGGCTGGCCGCCGCGCCGCCGGCATCGCTGGGCGTGTTCAACGTGGCCTGGCCGTAGAGCACAACGCCGCCCCAGAGGCCGCGGTTGGTGGAAGTGATGCTGGTGATGTTGGGCCAGGCGTTCGTGGTGCCGATGTTGTCCGCCTCGGCGGTGAAGATGATCGGGCTGCTCGGCGTGCCGAGGGCGAAAATCTTGGCACCGCGCGTGATGAAGAGCGCGCCGAAGACCCCGGGCGCACCGTTGACACCCTTGATGAGCGTGCCGGCCTCGATGTTCAGGGTGCTGCCGGCCTTCACGAAGCAATAGCCGTTCAGCACGTAGGTGTTGGTGCGGGACCAGTTGATGGTTGTGCCCGTGAGCGAGGCATCCGTGATTTGAACGATGTCGGCGTTGGCCTTCTGGCCGAGCAGCGCCGCGGCTGCCAGCAGGGCCATGCCTGCGAGTTGTTTGAGTTTCATGCGTGTTCTGGGTGTTCTGCGTTTTTTTGACTGGGCGTTGGATTGCCAACCCCGGAAGTTCAACAGGTGTGTGTTACGCGCGAAGTGCGATTGGGTTACGTATCGGTGAAAGACCGGGGAGAAAGCTGTCACATGGCGGCCGCTCACAGGTCCATCGACAGAGTGAGGCCGATGGTGCGGCCCTTGCGTGAGGCGGAATAGACGGGCGCGCCCGCATCCGCGCCGTAGGTGCGCTTGAAGGTCGGGTCGGTGAGGTTCTTGACCGTGAACTTCAGCTTCATGCCGGGCCGCAGCTTTTGCGTTGCGACGAAGTCCACCGTCATCGGCGGCTGCTCGTAGATGTCCGGGCCCTTGCCCAGCGCGATGTAGATGCGCTCGCCGGTGAGGTTCAGCGTCAGCGAGGCGCTGGTGCCGCTGCGGGGGTTGTCGTAGCCAAGGTCGAAGTTCGCGATGTAGGGCGACTGGTCGTAGAGCGGGCGCGTGGCCGAGGTGCCTGGGTTGGCGCTGCGCTTGTTGAACAATTCCACCTCTGTCAGCGGCACCTCGGACTGAATGTAGCTGAAGTTGCCGCCCAGGCTCCAGTGGTCGAGCAGCGGGTCAATGAAGTCCAGCGTCTTGCGCGCCTCGAACTCCAGGCCATACACCGTGGCCGCCTCGCGGTTGACGGAACTGATCTTCCCGCCGTCCAGCGAGCGGAGGTATTTCTCAATCGGCTTGTCGAGCTGCTTGTAAAACGCGCCGACGGACAACACTTCGCCGGGGCGCGGGAACCACTCCCAGCGCGCGTCGTAGTTGTCCACCACGGTGCGCTCCAAGTCCGGGTTGCCCACGAAAATCTCGTCGCCGGACGGGTCGTAGCTCTCGTAGTTTGCGATCTCGCGGAAGGTTGGGCGCGCAATCGTCTTCCCATAGTTCAGGCGGAAGTTCATCTGCGGTGTGAGGCTGAAGACGAGGCCGAACGCCGGCAGCGTGTCGTCCGCCAGCAGCGGCTTGGACGGCACTCCGTTGTTCGTGATGCGGATGTCGGTGGATTCCTGGCGCGCGCCGCCGATGAACCGCAGACGGTCCGTCAGCGGCACGTCGAACATCAGATACACCGCGCTGGAATCCGACGTGCCGCTGTAGCGCTGGTTGCCGAACGGCGACGACAGCGTGCGCGCGGCGAGGTTGTTCAGATAGGCGTTCGGGTCGCCCACCGTGTCCCAGCCCGCCGTGCCGTCGTAGGTGAACGTGCGCTCGGAAAACGTGCGCTCCGAACTGCTCTGAAACCATCCCG
>JBAYGL010000338.1:0-6198 GCA_041666725.1 Limisphaerales bacterium | reverse complement strand
TGAGCGCACCCAGGAGCGCGCCGAGCGCCGACCCCCTGCCGCCGGAGAGGCTCGCGCCGCCGACGACCGCCGCCGCGATGACATCGAGCTCGTAACCCTGGCCGTCACCGCTGGTGGCGCTGCCATAGTAGCCGATGGCCAGCAGCGCCGCGACGCCCGCGGTCAGACCGGAGTAAATGAACACCTTGAGCTTGATCCTCTCCACGCGGATGCCGCTGAAGCGGCTGGCGAGCTCATTCCCGCCGACGGCGTAGATGTGCCGGCCCGGCACGAGGCACGTGAGGTAGATCGTTCCGACCACCACGACCGCGAGCAGCACGATGAGCGGCACGATGCTCAGGCCGCCGCCCGTCTCCCAGCGGATCATGTTGCGGAACGCCTCCGGAAAATCGCCGACCGACTGGCCGCTCGTGATGACAAACGCCTCGCCGCGAAAGATCGCCATGGTGCCCAGCGTGATGATGAAGGGATGCACCTTGAGCGCCACGACCATCGCGCCGTTGAGCACGCCGCAAAGCGTCGCCACCACAAGGCACGTCGTGATGCCGAGCAGCAGCGCCTCGTGGGGGGCGGCGTTCGCGAGGGCGCCGGTCGGGCCGAACGCGCGGAACACCATCGCGCCCACCACCGAGGCCAGCGCGTAGATCGCGCCGACGCTCAGGTCGATCTGCCCGGCGATGATGATGAAGGTCGCGCCGACCGCCATGATGCCGATGAAGCTGGTGTCCTTGGCGAGCTGCGTGAGGTTCTGCGCGTTGAGGAACTTGTTCCGCTCCTCGAAGACCGGGACGCGCTCGCCCCTGACCTCGGTGAAGACACGCTCGCGTTCCCCCTGCGCGTTGACCTGGAGCTTGGGCACCTTCACCGTCCCGCCGCAGAAGGTCAGCACCGTGCCCAGCAGGAGGATGACGAGCAGCAGGCCGCCCTCCTGCATGCCGAAGAGCGCCGAGCGCGCGCGAACGGTCATGCGTTTGGCGGTGTCCATTATTGCGGCGGATGTTAGCAAGCGGGGCCAGGGCCGCAACCTTTGAACTCGCCGGAGACGACGTGAGCAGTCTCTGACTTCCCCGGAAAGCAGTGAGACTCCCACCCGTCACCTCCGGGGTTGTAGCGCCGGGAGCAACCCGCTACCGTCCGCGCTCTATTGAAATGAAGAAGCCGTCTCTGCTGGTGATTTTTTTGACCGTGTTCCTCGACCTCGTCGGGTTCGGCATCGTCCTGCCGCTCCTGACAATTTACAGCGAGAACTTTGGGGCGAGCGGCGTGATGGCAGGCATCATCATGGCGTCCTTTTCCGCGATGCAATTCCTCTTTGCACCGATATGGGGCCGCTGGTCGGACAAGGTCGGACGGCGGCCCGTGCTCCTCATCAGCAACCTCGGCTCAGCGCTTTCCTACGCTCTTTTCGCCATCGCGTCCGGAATGCAGGGTAATACGGCGCTCTGGATGCTGCTGGCCTCGCGGATCTTCGCCGGCATCTGCGGGGCGAACATCTCGGTGGCGCAGGCCTACATCGCGGACATCACGCCGCCGGAAGACCGGTCGAAGCGCATGGGGCTCATCGGCATGGCGTTCGGGCTGGGCTTCATCCTGGGACCGGTGTTGAGCGGTTTAAGTCTGGCGGGCTTCAGCCTCTTCGGGCTGAAGTTCAACGGATTTGGCATGCCCGGGCCAGGCTGGGTGGCCGCCGTGTTGTGCGCGGGAAACTTTCTCCTGACCTATGCCATCCTGCCGGAGAGCCACCAGCCCAGCTCTGAACACGCGCCGGATCGTCCGCGCCGGGCTCTGTGGGCACACACGCTCGCCCGACCACAAGTGGGAATGCTGGTCTGGCTCTTCTTCCTGGCGACGTTCGCCTTTTCCTGCTTCGAGACGACGCTGACCCTGCTGGTAAGCCGGAATTTCGGTCTCAACATCAAGAACCCCGACGACGCACCCAAGATTGTCAACCTGTTCGCTTATTGCGGCATCATCGGCGCACTCGTGCAGGGCGGGGCCATTGGACGCGCGGTGAAGAAACTCGGCGAGCCGAAGCTCATCGCAGTCAGCATGCTGTGCACGGCGGCCAGCCTCGCGCCGTTGCCGTTCGTGCGGAGCTGGGGCGCGTTGCTGGGAGTGCTTGCGCTGCTGTCCATCGGTTCCAGCATGGCGCGCGCACCGATCTTCGGGTTGCTCTCCATCCTCACGCCCGCACACGAGCAGGGTGAAACCATCGGCGTGGCACAGAGCTTCGGCAGCCTCGCTCGTATCTTTGGTCCGATTTTTGCCGCCACCCTGTTCTACATGCACCCCTCGTGGCCGTATCTGATCTGTGCGGGCGTGTCCTTGGCGGCGGGGGTGCTGGCGTGGTCGAAGTTGCAGCACGCGGCAGGCAAGCCAGCGTGAGCAAGTCAGACAACGGTGATGCGGGCATCAGGGCCGAGTTCAAGCAGCCTGGCTGAAGCTGGCGAACCAAATTCGGCGTGGTGCAGTTCGATCCGCAACTTGCCTGAATCCTCCCGCCAGCCATGCGCCAGCAGGAGCGGTGCGGTGCGATTGGAATCGGAGTTGTCGAAGACCCAAAAGTCATCCGCCTCGCGGGCGAACCAAGTCAGATTGTCGAGTGACCGCTGCCACCGCTCGCCCAGCTTCTCCGCAGGCACATCATGGCCTCCCATGCTCACCCGGCGACGGACACGCTCAAGCGAAAGTGCCGGCGAAGCCAGCGAGACATAGATCAAATAGAAGCGCCCGCGCAGCTCACGCACGCGCTCGACAAGCGGTTTGTATTTGTCAGTGCTGAGGACGGTTTCAACCCCCACATGCTCGCCGGACACCACCGACTGGGTCAGCACCTTGAAGACCTCCTCGGCGGCGCGGATGTTGGTCGCACGCAAAACGTCCTGCGGAGCGGTGGCGAAGGACGCGTAGCCCTGCTTGCGCAGCAGCGCGAGAGTCAGCTCGTCGGGGTTGAAAAACCGCACTCCGTCCAGCTTGGCTCGAAACTCTGTCGCGCCGCTGAAGGTCGTCTTCCCCGCGCCGTTGGGCCCGGCGATGATCCAAAGCTCCGGGACTTCCATGTGAAAGCGGGATTACGCCTTCGCCTTGGTCGCCTCCAACGCACGGAGCTTGGCGGCATGAAAGGCGGTGGTCATTTCCCGTGTGAACGCCTTGCTTCGAAAGCGCGCTGCCCGGCTCTCCTGAGTTGGTGAGGCTGTGGCTTTCTTGGCGGCCTTGCCGGATTTGGGTTCTGCGACGACAGCGCTCATGTCTTGGGAAGCTGATGGGAGAGGCACGCCTTGTCAATCTACGGCAGCCGCTCCCCGCGCGCCGCCTCCAGCAGACGATACCACTCCTCACGGGTCAGCTCGACTCGCGGTGCGTTCGCTCCCTCGCGGATTTTCTCCGGCTTCGTCGAGCCGACGATGGGCACGATGCCCGCCGGATGTTTCAGAAGCCACGCCAGCGCCACCGTGCCGCGCGTGCTGCCGCGCACACGGGCCAGAGCGTCCAATTCCTGCACGACGCGTTCGACGCGATAGCCTTCCTGCGACGGCAGCAACCGCCGCGCGCCCTCGGCCAGCAGACCGCCCGCGAGCGGGCTCCACGCCATCGGCGTGATGCGTTCGGCAAGGCACTGGTCCAGCGTGCCGTCGGTGAAGACGCCGAGGTTCGCCAGGCTGATTTCCACCTGGTTCACGAGGAGCGGAAAGGCCAGCGCGCGTTGCAGCGCGGTGAGCTGCGACGGACGGAAGTTGCTCACGCCAAATTCGCGCACCTTCCCCTGCTGCCGGAGCTGTGCGAAGGCGACCGCCACCTCGTCCGGGTTCATCAGCCAGTCGGGCCGGTGGAGCTGGTAGAGATCAACCATCTCCACGCCCAGCCGCCGCAGCGACTGCTCGCAGCTCCAGACGATGTGCGCAGCGGAGAAGTCGTAGCGCACCGGCGCTTCCGGCAGCGGCTCGCCGGCCTGACGGATGCCGCACTTGGTGGCGATGAACACGCGTTCGCGCATCCCGGCGACCTCGCGCAACACGTCGCCGAAGGCCTTTTCCGAGCGGCCGCCGCAATAGATGTCGGCGTGGTCGAAGAGCGTGTAGCCCGCCTCCAGCGCCGCAAGGATGGCCGCGCGGCCGACGGTGCGGCCAAGTTCTTCCGTGTCCGCGATGCGCCAGCAGCCGTAGGCCAGACGGCTGACGCGGAGCGAGCTTTTGCCGAGGAGAATAGTGTTCATGTTGGCTGGGAAAGTAAGGAGCAGGATTAAGATCAGGATTACGAGCAGGAACCCGGCTGCCGCCCGCAGCCTCCTGCTCGTGATCGTAATCCTAATCCTGCTCTCCACGTTGTTTCACTGCCCCGCAGCCTAAGCACCCCGCCAAAGAGCGGGAAGGGAAAAGCGGGGACCCTTGCGGCACGGCCGGCCGGAGGCCGGCGCCACGTAGCGCCCGCGTCTCGCGGGCCGTATCGCGGCGTCCGCGCCGGCTCGGCTTCGGCGGCGGTGTCAAGCTGCGGCACCCCGCAATGCCCGACGAGTTCCCCGCATTTGACAGCCCTCCGCTCGCCGGTATAGTGCGCGCCCTTTGACATGAACCGTAATCCTCATGTGGCAGTGGTCGGCGCGACCGGCGCGGTCGGCGTCGAAATGATCAAGACGCTCGAGCGTCGGAACTTTCCCGTGGGCAGGCTCACCCTGCTTGCCTCCGCGCGTTCCGTGGGCAGGAAGCTCAAGTTCCGCGGGCAGGACATCGCCATCACCGAGCTGACGAAGGATTCGTTCAAGGGCATCGACATCGCGCTTTTCAGCGCCGGCGGCGGCATATCGAAGGAGTTCGCGCCCATCGCTGTGAAGGCCGGCTGCGTGGTGGTGGACAACTCCAGCGTGTTCCGCCAGGACCCGACCGTCCCGCTCGTCGTGCCCGAGATCAACGCCGCCGATTGCGCGAAGCACGAAGGCATCATCGCCAACCCGAACTGCACCACGGCCATCACGCTGATGGCGCTCCATCCGCTGCACCAGGCGTTCGGTGTCACGCGCATCTTTGCGTCGAGCTACCAGGCCGTCTCGGGCACGGGCGCGAAGGCCATCGAGGAGCTGGAGCGGCAGGTGGGTGAAATCGTCGCCGGCAAGCCCGTGACGAAGGAAGTTTACCCGCATCAAATCGCTTTCAACGTCCTGCCGCAGGTGGACTCGTTCCTCGACACGGGTTACACGAAGGAAGAGATGAAGATGGAGAACGAGGGCCGCAAGATCATGCACCACCCGAAGTTCCGGGCGAGCGTGACCTGCGTCCGCGTGCCCGTGTATCGCGCGCACTCGGTGGCGGTCAGCGCGGAGTTCGAGAAGCCGGTGACCGTCGAAGCCGCCCGCGCCGTGCTGCTCAAGGCCCCCGGCCTCGACGTGGTCGACGACCCGGCCAACAAGGTCTATCCGATGCCGCTCTTCACCGCCGAGAAATACAACTGCGCGGTCGGACGCCTCCGCATGGATTGCGCGCTGGAAAACGGGCTTTGCTTCTGGGTCTCCGGGGACCAGCTCCTCAAGGGCGCGGCGCTCAACGCGGTGCAGATCGCCGAAGTGCTGATGAAGTAGGCCCTCGCCCGCCGCCGGTCAGCTCCGCGACCCGAACACGCTGCCGATCACGACCTCCTTGGTCTTCCAGATCAGCGACATCGTCATCGAGATCGGCAGCAGCACCAGCACGGCCACAAGCGCGAACCTCATGCGGGCCATGTCCAGGAGATCGAGCGCTTCGATGACCATCCGGGGCAGCGAATCCATCCGTTCCAGCAGGTGGTAGCCGCCGACGAGCGACACGGAGAAGACCATCAGCGCGAGGTTGAGCTGCGTGAAGAACCGCGTGTCGTCGCGGAGCGTCTCGTCCGGCAGCATCGCGGCCAGCCGCTGGAGGACGTGGTTCAGCTGGTAAAGGAAGAGCAGCCCGGTGAAGGCCAGCGCGATGACGGTTTCGTAGTAGTAGGATTCCGTCGGCAGCCGGCTCCAGAAATACACGAACGGGGAAAGGCCGAAGTTCACGAGCGCGAGCAGCTTCGCGCGGTCGAGGGCGAGCTGCCAGGTGCGCTCCTGCGGCTGGAAGCACGTCAGCTCAAAGACGCCGTAGAGCAGCAGGCCGGTGGTCGCCACCGGCGGCAGGAATCCCAGCGCGCGCGGAAACTCCGCCACGGCCATGAGCACGCAGACCAGCAGCGTGCTGGGCAGGT
>JBAYGL010000337.1:0-6241 GCA_041666725.1 Limisphaerales bacterium | reverse complement strand
TGCCGTGCCCCTCCGGTTCATCGCCAGTGCGCTGCAGCAGGTCAACGGCACTCTCCAGTTGCGCATTGAGGGGCAGAGCAATCAGGTGTATTTCGTGCAGGCATCGGGCGATCTGGCCAGCTGGGTGACCGTCTCCACGAACTTCGCACCCTATGGCTTGATTCAGTTCTCCGAGCCACAGGCCCTCACCAACGCCAACCGATACTACCGCGTCATCCTCCCGTAGGAGCCGGTGACGGTTCCTTTTCCGATCGGGCAGCGGCTGTGATGGCGCGGCCTTCGGCCTGCGTCTTCAGTTTGCGGATTGCCTTCCCGGTTTCCTCCGACATCCTTCCCGCACGCTATGCAGAAACCCGTTTCATTCCTGTTGGCCGTCATGGCCGTTTGCTCCCCTCTCCGCGCCGCTGACGACTACAAGCCGGGTCCTGACTCGCTGCCACAGCCGGGCGTGCCCAGGGGCGAGCTGATCAAGGGCACGTTCGACCAGAGCAAGGTCTTCCCCGGCACGGTGCGCGATTACACGGTGTATCTGCCCGCGCAGCTCGACCGCGCCAAGCCCGCGCCCGTGATGGTGCTGCAGGACGGCGGCGGGTTCAACGCGCCGGCGGCGTTTGACAACCTGATTTACAAGAAGGAAATCCCCGCGTTGATCGGCATCTTCGTCATGCACGGACGTGTGAAGGCCTCGTCCACCAACGCGCTCGATCGCTTCAACCGCAGCTACGAATACGACGGCCTCGGTGGCGATTACGCGAAGTTCCTGCTCGACGAGCTGCTGCCCTTCATCGAGACGAAGCACGGCGTGAAGCTGTCCAGGAAGGGCACGGACCGCGCCATCGGCGGCGCAAGCAGCGGTGCGATTGCGGCTTTCACGGCGGCGTGGGAGCGGCCGGAGGCGTTCACGCGGGTGTTCAGCGTCGTTGGCACTTACGTGGGGCTCCGCGGCGGGAATGTTTATCCCACCCTCATCCGCAAGCATGAGCCGAAAGCCATCCGCGTGTTTCTCCAGGACGGCAGCGCGGACCAGAACATCTACGGCGGCGACTGGTGGAAGGCGAACGAGGAGATGGAGCGCGCGTTGAAGTTCGCGGGCTACGAGGTCGAGCACGCCTGGGGCGACGGCGGCCACAACGGCAGGCACGGCACGGCGGTCTTTCCCGACGCGCTGCGATGGCTCTGGAAGGACTGGCCCGCGCCGCCCAAGGCCGGCCCCGGCTCGTCGCAGCTGCGGGATATTCTGGTGCCAGGCGCGGAGTGGCAGCTCGTGGCCGAGGGTTGCAAGTTCACCGAAGGTGCGGCGGTCAACGCGCAGGGCGAGGTGTTCTTCAACGACATTCCCAACAGCAAAACCTACAAGATCGGACTGGACGGCAAGGTCACTCAGTTCGCCGCGGATTCCAAACGGGCCAACGGGCAGCGGCTGGGTCCGGATGGGCGCATTTATGCGGTGGCGATGGGGGCGAACCAGGTCATCGCCTACGACGCCAGCGGCAAGACCGCCGTCATCGCCGAAGGCTTTCGCGGCAACGACCTCGTCGTCGCGAACAACGGGAACATCTACGTGACCGAGCCGAACTGGACCGGCGCAAACACCAACACGAGCAAGGTCTGGCTCATCAGGCCGGATGGCTCCAAGCTGGTTGTGGATACCGGATTGAAATTCTCGAACGGGGTCACACTCTCGCCCGACCAGACGCTGCTCTATGTGGCGGACAGCCGGTCGCACTGGGTCTACAGCTACCAAATCAAGGCGGACGGCACGCTCCAACACAAGCAGCGTTACTATCATCTTCACATGCCCGACACCGCCGATGACAGCGGCGCGGACGGCATGCGCACGGACCGCGATGGCCGCCTCTGGGTGGCGACGCGCCTCGGCCTGCAGGTCTGCGATCAGGCGGGACGGGTGAACTGCATCATCCCCACGCCCAACGGCAAGTGCAGCAACCTCACCTTTGGCGGTCCGAACGGCGACGTGCTTTACGTGACGGCCGGGGAAAAGGTCTTCAGTCGTCAGCTCAAGGTGAAGGGAGCAGACCACGCCGTGAAGCCGATCAAGCCGGTGGCACCAAGGTTGTAGGCCGTGACCACGCCGCTTACTTCGCCGCCGGTTTCCAGCGCTCGCGATCGGCAAGGAAGAGCTGGTAGGGGAAGCCTTCGGTGAAGGCGAATTTCAGCGGGAAGCCCTCCGGGATTTCGCGCCTCACCACGGCGTTCGCGGCAAACTCACCCCAGGCCGGATCGTCGCCCTGCAGCAGCTCGGAGATGAGCTTTTGGTCTAGCGTCAGGGCGGTGAGGTAGACGGCGGCGACGGGACGCACGCGATGCACGGTGGCAAACCCTTCGCCGGCGTTGCTCGGCAGCCAGACGCAGTCGCGCCGGCCATACCACGCCACGGCCCATGGCATGTCGCTCATCATCAGTTCGCGTTCGCCCAGCCAGCCCGCGCGTTCGTGGATGACCTGCGGATGATAGGGCGGGTAGGCCAATGGCGAACGTGGCGCACCCCCGAGTGAGAAGAGCATCGGCGCGCATGCGATCAGAAGAAAGATGCCAATGACCGTGCCGCGCGCGCCGAACGGCGGGAGTTCGAGCTGGTCCATGAGCAGCACGAACAGCCCGGTGCCGAAGACGAACACCAGCGGAGCGAGGACGACGAGGAGGTTCTCCGAGTTCACGTCCGGCGCGAGCGCAGTGACATGGGTCCTGGCGACGGCCTGGATGATGACGAGCACGCCAAGTGAGAACAGGACGAAGACCCGCAGCCTGCCGAGCGCCGGGTTGCGGAACGGCACGAGCAGGCCGGCGAGGAAGAACGCGGTGACCCAGCTCCCGCCGAGCCGGGGCAGGTCGTTTTGAAGGATGCCGGGCAGGTTGTCGCCGAGCTTGCTCCAATGTTCGTCGAGGTTCACCTGCCGCAGGTCTTCGTGCGTGAATTTGTTTTCCGGGTCCAGCAGGCGCTCGATGCGGTCGCCGGGGAAGCGGTCAGTGACTTGATGCACCGCGAGGCCGGCGACGCCGAAGAGGCGTCCGCTCAACTCGTGGTTGCGCATCAGCCACGGGGCCATCACCGCCGCGAAGCCGAGCAGCACCGCGAAGCCGAGGCTCAGGCTGCGCGGGGCGAAGAAGAGGTTGAAGAAGAGCATCACCGGCAGGACGAGGCATCCGAGCGCGTAGCGGGTGAGGCCCAGCGCGCCCATGAGCGCGCCCACGAGCAGGGCGGTGAGGTAGAGCCGTGCCGTGCCCCAGTCGTCCTCGCGCGCGCCTCGTTCGGCGGCGACGAGGAGGTTTGCCACGAGCATGAGCAGCGTGAGCGCGAGCATCGTGGACAGACCGGAGATGCTGAAGCGCCAGAACAGATCCGCGCCAAGGATGACGGCGGCGGAGAGCCACGCGACGGTCGGGTCAAAGAGGTTGCGTGCAAGCCTCCACGCGAGGAGAACCGTGAGGAGGAAGAGGGCCTGGTTGAGCCAGGCGATGAGCTGCTCCGGCTGCCAGGTGCGGGACTCCTCCCCGGCGGGGAATTTGAAGTCGAAGGGGAGCACGCGCATTGCGGCGGCGAGCAGGGCAGGGTAGGCGGGCGCGTTGGCGAGATCGGGATGGGCGTTGGTGAGTGAGCCGGCACCCGTCTTCTGGCCGGCGAAATACAGGCTGGCGGGGCGGATGAACTGGGTGGTGAAGCCTTTGCCCTCGGCGATGTTCCGGGCGAGCTGCGCCGCGTCCATCGCGTCGGGGTTTGAGAAGTTGCGGTAGGCCCGGAGGTCATAGGCCACCGCCAGTGCGATGACGGCGGCGATGAATCCAACCCACTTTACGACCCGGGCACCGGCTCCCTCCTCGAAGGAGTGAATCATTTCCTGAAGCGTGGGCATGGCTAGGAGAGTGACAGGTGGCGGGTGGCGGGTGACATGGGGCGCGCGGTGTTCAGTTGGTGCGTGTTGGGACGATGCCACTGGTCAAAGCGCAGCGGCCATACACGAAAGGGCTGACACCAAGTAGGCCAGCGTGTCCCGCCTGCCCTCCGTTCAAGCCAAACCGCTGACGCGGGAACTGCGAGTCAGAAGGACAGGCGGGACGCGCTGGCCTACTTGATGGGAGGCGATTCGACGGTGCGGAGCCCCACCTGTCACCCTTGTTCAAAATCCCTCCAGATGAAATTCGTGCAGCTTGCGGTGCAGGGTGCGGCGGCTTACGCCGAGTTTTTTGGCTGCGGCGGTGCGGTTGCCGTCCGCTTCCTTCAACGCGCGCACGACGAGTTCCTTCTCGACCTCATGCACGTTCAGGTCGCCGGTGGGCATCTGGGAAACTGGCGTGGGCAGGCTGCTCTGGCCGGTGCGGATGTTCTGCGGCAGGTCGCGGCCGGTGACCGTCCTGCCCCGTGCGAAGACGACCGCGTGCTCGATCGCGGTGCGCAACTCGCGGACGTTGCCGGGCCACTTGTAGGCCATGAGCAGTTCCAGCGCGTCGGGCGCGATGGCGGCCAGGTCCTTGCCGTTCTCGGCGGCGGAGTCGTGGAGGAAGTGCCGGGCTAGCAGGGGGATGTCACTGGCCCGCTCGCGCAGCGGCGGCAGATGAATCTCAACGACCTTCAGGCGGAAGAACAGGTCTTCGCGGAACGCCCCGGACTGCACGAGCGTGACGAGGTTCTTGTTTGTCGCCGCGATGAGCCGCACGTCGGACATGAGGGTCTTGCTGGAGCCGACGCGCTCGAACGTGCGCTCGCCAAGGAAGCGCAGGAGCTTCACCTGCACCGTCGCGTCAATCTCGCCGATCTCATCGAAGAAGAGCGAGCCGCCCTGCGCCTGCTCGATGCGGCCGAGCCGCCGCTCGTGCGCTCCGGTGAACGCGCCCTTCTCGTGGCCGAACAGCTCGCTTTCCAGCAGCGTCGGCGGCAGGCCTGCGGCGTGGACGGTGATGAGCGGGGCCTTCGCGCGCGGGCTGAGCTGGTGAATCGTCTTGGCCACGACCTCCTTGCCCGTGCCGCTCTCGCCGGTGATGAGCACCGTGGCCCGGCTGGGAGCGACGGTTTGAATCGTCTCCTGAATCTCCTGCATGACCGCCGATTCGCCGATGAGGTGTTCGACGCCGAACTTGCGTTCGAGCCGCTGGTGGAGGTTCTGGTTTTCCTCCTCGAGCTTCTGCCCTTTGAGCGCGCGGGCGATGCGCAGCTCCAGTTCGTCAATCTGCATCTTGCCCTTCGCGATGTAATCGTCCGCGCCGCGCTTCATCGCCTCGACCGCCACGTCCTCGGAGCCATAGGCGGTCATCAGGATGCAGACGGGCGGCCTGGGCAGCGACTTGGCACGGGCGATGAGCTTGAGGCCGTCTTCCTTGGGCAGGCGGAGGTCGGTGAGCAACACGGCGAAGTGCTCCTGTTCGAGAAGGCTCATCGCCGTGGCGGCGTCCTCGGCCACATACACGTCATAGCGGTCTTCGAGCGCCGCGCGCAGGCCGTCGCGCGTCGGCTTCTCGTCGTCCACGATGAGGACTGTGGGCTGGTTCATGAAGACAGTTTCAGATTTCGAGTTTGGAGTGTCGGGTTCAAACCTTTGGACTCGCGCTGACTCATAACCCGAAACGTCAGACTCCAAACTCGGAACGAAGCTTAGTCATGCAGCTTGGCCTCAAGCAACTTCGGGTTGCGTTCGTGCAGCGGAAGCCAGACGCGGAACTGCGTGCCCTCATCCACGCGGCTCTCCAGTTCGATGCGCCCGCCGTGGTCGCGCACGATGCGTTGCACGATCATCAGGCCCAGGCCGCTGCCCTTGGCCTTGGTGGTGTAGAACGGCTCGAAGATGCGGTTGATCTGTTCCTGCGGGATGCCGCCGCCGGTGTCGCTCACGCTGAACCACACGCCGCCGCCGCCTTCGCCGGTGGCGAGCGCAAGCGTGCCGCCCTTGGTCATGGCCTGCATGGCGTTTTTGATGAGGTTGACGAGCACCTGTTTGATCTGCGCGCCGTCCATCGGGACCAGAGGAAGGCTGGAGGGGAGTTTTTGCTGAACGTTCAGGTGACGGTTCTTCAGTTCCGGGCCGAGCAGTTCAAGCGATTCCCGGATGACTTCGTTGAGCGACGCGGGTTGCAGCCTCGGCGGCGAGGGGCGGATGGCCTGGAGGAATTGCGAGACAATGTAGTCGAGCCGGGTGATTTCGCCCTTTGCGACGTTCAGGTATCCAAGCAGTTTTTCAACGACTGCGGCCGGGTCGGCCTCGGCCTTGCGCGCCTGGCGGTAACGGGTGAG
>JBAYGL010000336.1:0-6251 GCA_041666725.1 Limisphaerales bacterium | reverse complement strand
GAAATCGAACAACTGAAGGCTGGAGACCGGACCGCATGGAACCGGGCCTTCGAGATTTTCAAAGCCATCAGCCTGAGTGTTTGCTGTTCAACCGCGCCGGACCTCAACCACCACGACCACGAGGATATAGCGATCGAAGCCATCACGTCGGCCGTGAAATACGTGAAGGAGGGCAAAAGCTTCGAGGAGTGCAAGAAGCTGGTGTTCACCATCAGCAGGAACCGCCTGAACGACCGCTTCAGCCACGATTCAGCCGATAAACGTCGTTATGACCTGGGGGAGAGCCTGGAGGCGAAGGAGAGCTTTGATGCCGCTGATCCGGGTCAGGAACGCCCGGATGTGGCAGTAATCAACGGTGAACAGGCGCTGATTCTAGCCAGGGCGTTGAAGCAGGTCTCTGAAAAATACCGGAAAGTGGTGGAGGAGTTCTACTTCAACGGCCACACCCAGCAGGAAATCGCCGACCGTCGTGGACTGAAAATCGGCTCGATAGGGGTGTATCTGAGCCGTGGCCTGGAACAGCTGCACAAGATTTTGAAGAAAGATGAACTTTTGCTGTAAGAAGTTGAACCGCGATCCCGTTATCTCCCTGGATGAATGATGCCGAAAAACAGAAGCTGGAAGAACTGCTGAGGCAGGTGGGGCCGCTCATGCCCAGACTTGCGGACCCGCCGGCTGGACAACCTGACCGGGTGCGGGCTGCATTTGAACGGGTTCTCAACGAAGAATTCCCGCTGGTGAGGGAGTTGACGGAGAAGCAGATGGAGGCGCTGTTGTTGAAACTCATCGCTGGACAGCGCGCTAGCGGGTTTGATTTGGTGGACGAGGTTGTAAAGGCACACTTCCGTATCGGTCAGGAAGGCGAAGGAGCCATCTTTGCCCTGTTGGCTGGCATGGAGGAGCGAGGGTGGATCGAAGGGGAATGGCGTGAAGGCGGACGCCGGATGATCAAAACCTATCGATTAACTCCGATCGGTCGCAAGCAAGTGGAGAAGCGACCAGCCTTCTCCGCTCAATTGACTGCCTGGGTTGAGGCTGTTTTGCGCACAGCCTGACAAACAACATGGACGAGCTCCACATTCCACCTGCAGTGACTTTTCACTTTGAAAAGATCATCGCGTTGGTCGCCGAGCATGCCCAATTGGAGCCAACGGAATGGGCCATCCGTTCACACGAATTGATGGGGCAGCTCGAACACCGGTGGCGTGAAGGCATCGACATGGGGCTTTCCACCGATGCAGCCGAACGAAGAGCCCTGGAGTTGTTCGGTGATCCTGGTGCGGTCGGGCGCAGGTTCAAAAAGCGGTGGGAGGTCAACTTGCTGTTCTCATACGGCTGGAGAGTTGCCAGAATCGTCCTCTTTTTGATTTCCATGCACCTCGCCGTGACGGCCGTTCAAGTCAGCGCACTGTCCGCAAAGGCGACCAAGGAAGGCATAAACACGGTCAACAGTCTCAATAAATCACTGGACGACAGCAAGAGGCGGATGGCTGAGATAAAGAAGTCGTTGCCCAAGCGTTCCAGTCACCCCGACACCACCTCAAAACTGCCTCAGAATGCCGAGAAGGCTTCCTCGGCAAAGGCAGACTACCGCGAGTATGAATTCACGACCTACGATCAGATTGCGATCGCCATGGACAACAACATTGGCTGGATATCATTGAGCCAATGGCTGGCGATTGCTGCGCCGTTCTTGATTTCGTTCGTCACCACACGAACCAAACGCTCCCGCTTCGGCAGTCCGCTTGCCATTGCACTCATGGTGCCGGTCATGGTGAGCGCCCTGTTTGTCGCCATTGTTCCGTTGAGCTACGTCATTCATGGCTACGCTTACAAATTCACGATCTCGTCCCTTCCGGGGGATGCCATCTACACCGCGTTTTGCGGACTTGGAGCCTTGTGCGTGTTATCTGATGCCTTGGATTTTCCGGCGAAACGGAAGTGGCGACTGCTCAAGCTGCTCGGGTATCGTAATCCGGCTTAAGGATTTGAGAGCGTCGACACGGTTTCCGTTTTGACTTCATCCCACTCGGAACTCTCAAACTGCCTCGCCCCATCTATCCGCAACTCGGAGACTGATCGCCACCGCCCATCGACTGCTGCTCCAATAAACCGCGCAAGTAGCCCAGCAGTGAGTCGAACACGATCAACCTCACAGCTTTGACCTGGCCGTGATTCCTCAACGACAACGACCGGACGGGTGGTTTGAAGCCGTTCACCGGGCTGGGAAGGATCAATTCATTGAGCTTGCTGCGCGAAAGGCCGGTCCAGCGACACAACGTCCCTGGCTTGGGGAGGCGGATGAACTCGGGCGTGACGTTGAGGGGGTTGCCGGGTTGAACGGGAGCGGTCGTCGTTGCTGTCGTCTTCATGCCATCAACAGCGGGATTGGCGGGGGAATTCTTACAGGGACGCTCTGAAACGAGGGGCTGAGGCAACGAAGGGACGGTCTGGACTTCCCCCGAACTAACGTCCTTCTTCTGCTTTGCATTATTGAAGCCCGAGTGGTCTGGGGGGCATTTCGGTGGATGTGCTACGCCGTCTTCGGCAGGTTCGGCAGCTTCCTGATCGCTTGCTTCAACGTCGCGAGTTCCAGATGCGTGTAGCCCTTATGCACCGCTGCGGATTTATGGCCGGTCAGCTTCATGCGGAGTTCTGGAGCCACACCAGCGTTTGCCAATGCGGATGTGAACGAATGACGCAAGGCGTGGAAAGTTCGCTTGGAAATGTTGCGGATTCCCGTGCCTTCCACCGTTTGGAGACTCAGGCCAGCCTTCACCACGATTCTTTTGAAGCCCTCAGACAACCCGTGTCGCCCGCCAGGCCCGAGTTCTGCCATCTTTGGCGTGATGTGTTTCTGCGGCGTGTCGATGGAGGCCAGCTTGGACAGGTGCCGGTGGAGTTCAGGATGCAGGGGTAGCGTGATCCATTTCTGATTCTTGCTCTCAAAGAATTCCATCGTCTCCTTCGCCAAATTCACCTTGTCCCAGAGCATTTTCGTGGAATCACCGAGCCGCGCGCCGGTGTAGTAGCCGAACAGAATCACGGTCGCCCATTCTTCCCCATCGCACTCCTTGAGGATCATGCGGATCTCTGCCGGCGTGAAGACCCCGCGTTCGATGCTGCGC
The DNA here is from genome assembly GCA_041666725.1 of Limisphaerales bacterium. GTDB lineage: Bacteria > Verrucomicrobiota > Verrucomicrobiia > Limisphaerales > SXTU01 > SXTU01. The sequence continues at coordinate 3,123 of JBAYGL010000336.1, read as the reverse complement.
TTTTCAGGCAGGTCAACGGCTTCGGCGGGATTCGCGTGGATGATCCCCTGACGGCGCGCACGGTTCAGCGCGGTCCGGATAATCTTCGCGTCCAGATTTACCGTCGCCGAAGAAAGCCCCTCCTTTTGCCTTTTCGCTACGTAGGCTTGAACGTCTCTGGGCAGCAGAACGGTGAGCTGTTTGTCAGCACGATCACCAAGATGCTCCAAGAAACCCTCCACCACGCACTGGTAGCGTTCCGCCGTCTTCTCGGTCCGGCTGACTTCCTTCTCCGCCTGCCAGTCGGTGAACCATTGCCGGATGGTGGGCACGTCGCAGGTGGACTCGCCAACTTTCTCCAGGAGGTCGTTGATAACTTGGCGGACCTGGTTCTCGACGATCTCCCCCTTGCCGATCTTCTTGTCCACCCGTTCCCACTCCAAGGCCATGGTCAACGCCTTGGTGCGATCCATCTGCTTGGTGGACCGGAGCCGAAAGCGGCCATCATCACCCCGCCAGCCAGCATGCCAGTATTTGGAGCGCGGTCGTTTGAAGACGCTTGCCATTTGCTGCTAGCATAAGTGCTAGCGGACAGGGCTGTCTAGGGTGTTTGGAGGTGTCGAAAACCCCAATAAAAGGCCGTTTTGTTGGTCTGGTATCTAAACGAGGGTTCGATTCCCTTCACCCGCTCCACTTCATAAAACCGCCGGAAGGCATGAGGAAAGAAGTTTTCCGCCAAAGCACGTTTCGCATGGCTGGAATGTTTGCTTTCACGCGCCGCCCTCTGCTTTCTTCCATGTCCAGAACGCGCGAAGCTCCGAGAGCGGGCCCGGAAATACTGCCCGCGCCATGTCCATCAAGTGCATCGCAGGGCGATCAGAAGGCAAATTCCTGTCAGTTCGAGCCCAATCGGGGCATTGTTGGGGCCGGCAACATCATGAAAATGGAAACGATTTTCGCCCTCCTCGCCCTGACGCTCGTCACGACCTGTCTGGAGGCGGCCGATTCTCCGCTGGCGTCCGCCGCCAGGGACACCGGTCTTGAGTTCATTGACACGAGCTTCGAGAACGCATCGCCGCTCTGGTATGAGTTCGGCGCCGACGGCACGGTCATGGTCAACCTGCTCTACGACCACGAGCGCAACTCAGCGAACAGGGCCGCGGGGCATTTCCATTTCCTCCTCCACGCCAGGCCCGGCTCCAAACTCACGCTGGAATTCAAGAACCTCGACAATGTCTGGAACGGAACCCCCGGCTCCGTCGCCAGGGAGCTGAAGACGGCGGTCGTCTCGGAGAACGGACGGGATTGGAAGCCGCTCGCGACGGAAAGCCTTCCCGAAAACCGGGTGCGCCTCACCGTCGAAATGCCCGGCCCCCGGCTCTACGTGGCACGCATCGAACCCTACCGCATCTCCGACCTGGAACGGCTGCTCGGCACCATCCGCAGGAACCCTCTCGTGGAGATCACGACCATCGGCAGGACCGTGCAGGGCCGTGAACTCGAAATCATCCGCATCGGTGACGAGCACGCGCAGCACCGGGTCTTTCTGCGGGCGCGGGCGCATCCCTGGGAAACCGGCGGCAACTGGGTCTTGGAAGGGCTCATCCACCGCCTGCTCAAAGGCGACTAGGACGCGAAGAAGTTCCTCCAGCGCTACTGTGTTTTCATCCTGCCAATGGCGAACAAGGACGGTGTGGCCCGGGGTGGAACGCGGTTCAATCTCCAGGGCAAGGATCTGAACCGAAACTGGGACAAGCCCGCCGATCCGCAGCTTGCGCCGGAAAATGCCGCCCTGGAGAAGTGGCTGGAGAAGATGAACCGGGCGGGCCTGCGTCCGCACCTGGCGATGGAATTGCACAATGACGGCAGCGGGAAGCTGCACATCAGCCGGCCGCCCGTGCCGCAGCTGGAGCAGCATCTCGCGCGCATGTCGGCCCTCGAGGATTTGCTCCGAAAACACACGTGGTTCACCGAGGGCAGCACCAAGGCGACATTCCGCAACCCCGGCTCGCTTGGCGACGGCTGGCTGGAGCGCTTCGGCATTGACGCCGTCGTGCTGGAGTTCAACTGCAACCGGATCGCCGGCCTCGACGATTACGCGGTGGGCCGTCACTGGGAAACCTTCGGCGGAAAGCTTGCGGACGTGTTCTTCGAGTATTTCGGTTCACAGAAGCCGTGATGTGCAGCCGGGTGCGGAGGCGGCGCTTTCCAGCTCAGGTTAGCAGGTGGCTGCGGGCAGTGGACTCAGGAGAAGCGATCATTTCAGCTGCAGAGTGGCCGCCTGGTCGAGCCGCCAGTTCTGGGCGAGCGTGCCTTCAACGCAGCGCCAGACGCCGTCGCCGGCGCGGAAGAGGCCGACGTTGAACGCGATTTTCAGGCCCGGTGCCGGCTTGAGATCGAGCGCAGCAAACGGAATCGCCCACTCGGCACGCCATCCGCCCTGGGTCTTGCCGTAGGGCTTGACGGCGAAACGAACCGCCTTGCCGAGTCGCGCCGCCGCGTCCGCCGGTGCGCCGGCATCGGTGACGCTCTGCACGGTGCCGTCGGCAAACCCGTGGATCACAAATGTGCCTTCCTTGCCGGCGATGCAGACTTCGGCGCCGTCGTCCTTGCCCCAGGTGGTCCCTTTGCGAAGCCGGGTCACGTCGAACATGGCCACGTTCACGGCCACGTAGAGATGCTGGTCATCGTGGGCGAGCTTTGCGAACGCGGGCGCGCCGCTGGCGGTCCAGCGTGACGGATCGCGGTCGAGGCTGACCGTGTCATTGGGCCACTCGCTCCAGCCGATCTCGCCGTCCAGCGTCGGTGGTTGTGCCACGCGCGCCACGCTGAACGGAGCGGTCCGGCGGGTGGGGGCCGGTGTGGGCGGCAGCGCGTCGGCAATCGTGAACGACTGCGGCGCGCCGGCTTTTCCAAGGCCGCCGTGGAACACGACGTTGTTGGTCCAGAGCTTGACGGCGTTCGGCGGACTCAGAGTGATGACCCCGGGGGCGAAGAGCGTGTTGCCCTGGAAAATGCAGCCGCTGGAACGCTGGAACGACAGGGACATGTTCGTCTCCGCGATGAAGACGTTGTTGCGGGTGATGAGGCCGGTGGCGATGTGGTTGTGGGTCGGCCGTTCGACGCCGACCGACACGTTGCGCT
>JBAYGL010000335.1:0-6279 GCA_041666725.1 Limisphaerales bacterium | reverse complement strand
CACCGGCGCGATTGTCACCAATGCCAACCCGGGACCGGTCCAGATTCTTTCAGCTCCCGCCACACAGGGGACTTTCAATTCCGGGACGGGCGATTGGAACATCGGGAATCTTGCGGTGGGAGCCGGGGCAACGCTGACGCTGACCATGACCCCGACAAACGTCGGGGAGATCCGGTTCTCCTCCCGCGTCAGAAGCGAAGTGCCCGACCGCAACACTGCCAACGACACGGTGACGCACACGGTCATCGTGCCCAACCAGGCCCCGGTCGTCACGTTTCTGTCAAGCAACGTCGTCGTGCTCGAAGACGCCGGCCTGCAGACGGTCGCCAGCTTCGTCACCTTCTCGGGGCCGGAGTCAGGCCAGACGCTGCTCAGCGGCAGCGTCACCAACAGCAACCCGGGCATCTTCGCCGGCCAGCCCGCAGTCGGGCCCAGTGGCACGCTGACCTTCACACCCGCTGCCAACTCCAATGGCACGGCGACCGTGACGGTCGTGGTTCAGGACGACGGCGGGACGGCGAATGGCGGCGTGGACAAGACGACGAACACCTTCACCATCATGGTCACGGCGATACCGGGCGCATTTGCCAACGGCAGTTTCGAGTCTCCGGACATCACAATTGGACAGGCGTTGGCCTCTGGCTCGACAAACATTGCGGGTTGGGTCGTTGGCGGAGCATCAACAGTCTCATGGCTGGACATCAATAACGCGGGGGCCATTCCGCTTGATGGGCAGCAATACGTTGCGTTCAATCAGGGGGACCAGGCCTCTGGGGCGACGCTGGCCCAAACCTTCAGCAATGTTCCTGGGACTGCATATTCTGTGAGCTACAATGTGGGACGCTATGGCGGTGCCGCCGGCACGGTGGGCTTGCAAGCCACGGTCACCTCTGCGACCGGTCAGGTGCTTGGGACGCTGTCATCGCCCGCTCCGTCATCCCAAGGGTGGACCGGTTCACAGACCTTCACCTTTGTGCCCACGACCAGGACATCCACGTTGACTTTTTTGGACACGTCACTGGTGACGACAGGGGTGGACGTGATGCTGGACAACGTCTCTGTCACGGCGGTGAATAATCCACCGGTCCAGACGTTTGCCACGAACAACGTGGTCGTGCTGCAAGGGGCTGGAGCGCAGTTCTATTCGGGCTTCCTCAGCATTTCCAACGAGCCGGGCCAGTCCATCGCGAACAACACGGTGACATCCGGCAACGCGGCGCTTTTCAGCGTCGCACCGGCCATCGCTCTCAACGGCGCGCTGACCTTCACTCCGTCGGGCACGGCCGGCACGGCCACCGTGACCGTGGTGACGATCGATGATGGCGGCACGGCCAACGGCGGTGTGGACCGGGCCACCAACACGTTTGCCATCGCCGTGCTGGCGGTGAACCAGGCCCCGGGCTTCACGTTCGCTGCGGGAACCCCCACCGACGGGGTGATGGAATGGGTGGAAAGCCTCGGCCTCATGAGCGGTGAGGGGCGCAGGGTCATCACCGACTCTTCCGGCAACGTGGTTGTGGCGGGCAACTATTTCTCCGGCACGTCCACGGACATCATCGTGGTGAAGTATTCCTACGACGGCACGCCGGTCTGGACGAACACCTTCGATGGTGTCGCAGGCGGCGGCGATGAAGTGTCCGGCCTGGCTCTGGACGCCTCGGGAAACGTGTTTGTCACCGGCTCGACGTTTGCCGCCGACACCAACTTCGTGACGATCAAGTATCTCGCCAACGGCACGGCAGCCTGGACGAATTTCTTCTCCGGCACCGGAAACGATTCCCCCTCGGCCATCGCGGTGGACGGCGCGGGCAATGTCATTGTCACCGGCACGTCTCAAGGCGGCTTCTGGCACGACTACCTCACCATCAAGTATTCGGGTGGCGGCACGCCGGTCTGGACGAACCGGAGCACCTACTTCGTGAGCGGCAATGATTACGCCCGCTCGGTTGCCGTGGACGCGGGCGGTGACGTGTATGTGACGGGCGATGCTTCGAACACGGACTTCGTGTATGGCTACACGCTGAAATACTCCGGCGCGGACGGCACGCCGTTATGGACCAACCAGCTCAGCTTCAACAGCAGCTCGACCGTGGCCGTGGCGGTGGACGCCAGCGGCGACGTGCTTGTGGCGGGCTCCCTGGTGGAGACCAGTTTCTTCAAGTTCGCCGTCGTGAAATACACCGGTGCGGGCGTGCCCGTCTGGACCAATCTCTACGAGCGGAGCAGCGTCAGCCAGCGCGTCCGGGGCCTCGCCGTTGACGGTTCGGGAAACGCCATCGTCACCGGCGAGACATGGAACGGGTCGAACTACGACTACTCCACCCTCAAGTATCTGGCCAACGGCACGCCGGCGTGGACGAATCACTTTGCCGACTCCGGAGGCGGCAGCAGCAACGTGCCGGTCGCCGTGGTTGTGAACCCGGCGGGCGACGTGTTCGTGACCGGCGAGTCCACCGTCTCCAACGGCAGGGATTATCTGACGGTGAAATACACGGCGTCCGGGGCCGGGGTGTGGACCAACCGCTACAACGACGCGAGCAACCTTGATGACGCGCCCAGCCTCGTGACCGTGGACGCCAACGCCAACGTTTATGTCACCGGCACGGCGGAGGGGCAGATCCGCACCATCAAGTATGCCTTCCTGCCTGCGTATGGCGGCAACCAGACGGTGCCCTCCACGGTGAGCGCCGTGACCGTCACAAATTTCATCGCCAGCAGCACCGTCGGCTCCGTCGCGGAGGCGGCAACCCAGGTCATCACCAACTATGCCGTGGTGAACGACAACCCCGCTCTCTTCGCCGTCCAGCCTGCCATCGGCACCAACGGCACGCTGACTTACCAGATTGCTGGCCTGGCCGGCTCCGCCCGGGTGACGGTGACCGCGCAGGATGACGGAGGCACCGACAACGGCGGTGCCGACACCTCGGCGGCACGGGTCTTCACGATCACGGTCTATGCCAGCCTCCGGGCGACCGCTTACGTCTGGAATGGCGGATCAGGCGACTGGAACACCTCCGCCAGCTGGACGCCTTCCGGCGTGCCGGGTGCGTTTGATTCCGCGCAGATCGCCGCCGGCACCGCACAGCTTACGAACGGCGTGAGCGTCCGAACCCTGACGCTGGCCGGCGGCACGCTCGCCGGAGCGGGTTCGATCACCGTCCGTTCCAACCTGAATTGGAGCGGTGGGACCATGGCCGGGTCCGGCACGACGACCATCGCCGGCGGGGCGACGCTGACTGCAAGCGGAGTGGCGGACAAGGGCCTGAACCGCCGGCTGGACAACTACGGCGCGGTGACGTGGACGGGGGGGCGGATCACCGGGGACAGCTCGCCGGTGCTGAATAATTACGCCGGGGCGTTGTTCGACGCGCAGACGGACACGACATTGTTCGAGAGCAGCGACGGCACCGTGAAGACCTTCTACAACAGCGGCACGGTGCGCAAATCGGCCGGCACCGGCACCAGCGTTTGGCGGGGGGTGTTCAGCAACGCGGGCACCCTTGAAATCCGGAGCGGCATCGTATCCCTGTCGGGAGATTACGCCCCGGCGGCCGGCGGCTCGCTGAGGATATTCATCGGTGGCGTGACGGCGGGAACTCAGTTTGGCCAGTTGCTGGTGGGCGGCACGGCCACGCTCAACGGTGCGCTGGATGTCGTCATGACCAACAGCTTTGTCCCGGTGTCCGGAAGCAGTTTCCTGGTGGTGGACAGCACGGCGGGAAGTGGAGCCTTCAGCGCGTTCACGGGAGGCAATCTCGGCGGCATAACGCTCTCGGCCGGTTACTCTGGAGGCGATGTGACGCTCGCAGCCAGCACGACGATTGCGTCCCTGCCGCCCTTGCGGTCGCTGTTGCCGCAGATGGCCGGGGCGGAACGGTCGCTGCGCTGGCCCGGTGGCGCCGCCGGCTACGAACTGCAGATGGCCACCTCGATCAACGGTCCATGGATTCCGGTGCAGGTTCCCGTCGCGCAGGAAAACGGGGCCAGCGTGGTCCGCGTGTCCACGGAGGGCACCCGCTTCTACCGCCTCGTGCCGCCAGCCTCACCGAGATCAGGAAACAATCCGCCTCAATAACCCATCCCAATGCACGAACTTATCCTGCACCTGATCGGTGACTACGTATTGCAGACGGAGCAGATGGCCGTGCGCAAGCTGCACAGCTGGGGTTGGGCGCTCGTCCATGCCCTGGTCTATTCCGTCCCGTTTTTCATCTACCTCGGAATCATCAACGGCAGCTGGACCCGGGGCATCACGGCCTGGGCGGTCATTTTCGGCACGCACGCGGTCATTGACCGCATGGCCGTCGCCTCCATCGTCTGCCGGATCAAGAATCTCGTGTGGTTTGGGCCCGGTGCCCCGCACAAGGAGCCGAACACCGGCTACAGCATCGAGACCCCGCCATACATCCGTTTCTGGTTGATGGTCATCGTGGACAACACCCTGCACCTGTGCTTCAACCACATCGCCTTGAACTGGCTCAACTCATGAGCTGCGCCCCGCTCCCTGAAGGCCCCCTATGACGGAAAAAACTGTTTTCCAGCTCAATCCGCTCAAGAATCCATTCCTCGGCAACCTGCCCGGGGAGGCGATGGAGGAGTTGATGGAGATGGCCACCGTCCTCCGTCTCGGCGACGACGAGGTGTTTATCCGTGAGGGCGAGCCATCCGACTCGATCTATCTCGTCAACTACGGCGAAGTGGCCGTGATGAAGGGGGAGATTCAAATCGACAAGATGGGCGGCGGCGGCGTCATCGGTGAAATGGGGGTTCTCAGGAAGCAGCCCCGTTCGGCGACCATCAAGTGCCTTGGCGAGGTGGAGCTCCTCCGGATCAAGGCGGAGGATTTTCTGCGCGTTCTCGACAGCCGCCCGGCCATCTGGCGGACGATGCTGGTGGAGCAGATGAGCAAGGTGACTTCCTCGCATGACGTCCGTGAAAATCAGGGCAAGCAGATCGTCGAGGCGAAGGAGGTCTTCGGCCGCCTTGTTTCGCCGGAGGTCTATGAGCGTGTCATCAGCAAGCGCAAGCCCGAGGAGCTGTTGAGCGGGACGCTGGAGGATGCCGCCGTTCTCTTCTTCGACATCCGCGGCTTCTCCACGGCCTCGGAGAAGATGGGCCCGCAACCCCTGCTCAAGGCGCTCAACGAGCACCTCGCCATCATCAACGCCCGCGTCGCCAAGCACCGGGGCACCATCGTCAACTTCATCGGCGACGCCGTCCTCGCCATCTTCGGCTGCCCCGTGCCGCTGCCTGACGCCGCCGCCGCCGCCGTGCGCTGCTACTTGGAAGCGCGCGAGGAACTCGGCGCGTTTCACCGGCATCGGAAGGAGACGGGGGAGCTGTGTTTCGATCTCGGCGCGGGGATCAATTACGGCGGTCTTGTCTCGGGAGCCATCGGCTCCAAGGAGCGCTGGAGCTACTCCGTGCTCGGTGACGAGGTCAACCTCGCGGCCCGCCTGGAATCCCTGACCCGCCATTATCCGACGGAAGTCATCTTCTCCGAGTCGTGCTACGACCAGTTGCCGGAGGACCTCAAGCAACAATCGCTTCTGATCGACCGCTGCACCGTCAAAGGCCGCAAATCTCCGACGGGTCTTTACACATCGATGCCCATGTCCGATCCGGAGAGGGACGCCTACGATGCAGCGCTGAACAAATACCTGGCCGGCGACTTCTTCGCCGCCGAGAGCGCCTTCAATGAAATCCCCGGCCCCCTCGCCGCCTACATGCGCCGCCGCTGCGGCCAGCTCCAAGTGGAGCAGGGCAAGTTCTGGCCCGGCTACTACGCGTGGGCCGTGAAGTAAGTCCGCACACGGGCTCCGCAACAAGGAGGAGGCGGGTGAGCCTGGTGGCCGCGCCCGCCTTTCGTCTCCGCCGCCTTCACGCCACCTTCACTTCCATCGGACTCGGCTTCGGCGTCATGGTCTTCGGCAGGTGGACCAGCAGCACGCCGTCCTTGAACTCCGCCGCGACCTTGTCCGCCGGGGTCTCCTCCGGCAGCGTGAAGCTCCGCACGAAGCTGCCATAGGCGCGCTCGATGCGGTGATACTTCCTGTCCTTCTCTTCCTTCTCAAACCGGCGTTCGCCCGAGAGCATGAGGACACCGTCCTCGACCGTCACCTTCACTTCCTCCCGTTTCACTCCCGGCAGCTCGACCTTGAGCAGGAATTCCTTTTCATCCTCGGTGATGTCCACCAAGGGCGACCAGTCCGCCACCGCGAGGGCTTCCCTGCCCGGCGTGGCGCGCGCCGGCAGGTTCATCCACGAACCCAGCCGGCT
>JBAYGL010000334.1:0-6294 GCA_041666725.1 Limisphaerales bacterium | reverse complement strand
GCGCTGGGTGGTGGCAGTGTGATGGACGCTGCGAAGGTGGCGGCATTGTGCGCGCGACACGGCAAGACGGCCCGCGAGTTTCTCGGCATTCGCAAGGCGGGGGCGCGCGGGTTGCCCACGGTGCTGATCCCGACGACGGCGGGCACGGGCTCGGAGGTCACGTTTGTGGCGATCCTCACCGACGCGACGACAGGAAACAAAGTCGGCGTGGTGGACCCGTGCATCCTCGCGGACATCGCCATCGTGGACCCGGCGCTCACGGACGGACTGCCGCCGCAGGTGACCGCCGCGGCGGGCATGGACGCGCTGGTTCATGCGGTGGAGGCGTTCATCGCGAAGAACGCGACGCCCATCGCACGCGGCCTCGCGCTGGAGGCGGCGCGGCACATCGGGCGCTCGCTGGAAACGGTGTGTCGTGAGCCGCACAACACCGCAGCGCGTGATGACATGGCCATCGGCTCGCATCTCGCGGGCATGGCGTTTGCCAACGCATCGTGCTGCGCGGTTCATGCGCTGGCGCTGCCCCTGGGCGGTCGCTTTCACATCCCGCACGGCGTCATCACCGGCTGCTTCGCGGGCGAGATGATGCGGCACAATGCGCCGGTGTGCGCGGCGGCTTTCGCGGAGTTCAGCGCCCCACTGGGCTGGGGAGCGATGTCACCGAATGCTTTCGCCGACAAGCTGGATGCCATCGCCGACAGCATCGGTCTGCGCGCTGTTTTGAAAAAAACAGCCGTGCCTGCGGATGTCATCCCCGCGATGGCCGCCGATGCCGTGGCGAACCGACGCCTGATGGATCCGAACCCACGTGAGGTGAGCGAGGCAGACGCGGCGCGCATTTATCAAACCGTCCTCTCCATCGCTGCATGAAGACTCTTCCCTCCTTCTGGTTCGAGCCGCGTCCGTGGATTGATGGCCGCTGGCATCCCGGCGGTGAAACCGTCACCGTTCGCAACCCCGCCACGGCGGAGAAACTCGCCGACGTGGCGCGTGCGGATGCCGCGCTCGTTCATCGCGCCATCGAGGGCGCGGTGAAAGCGCAGCGCGACTGGCGCGAAGCTTCCGCTGTGGAGCGCGGCCTGGTTTTGAAACGCACCGCCGCGCTGCTGCTCGCGCGGAAGGATGAGTTCGCCCGGCTGCTCACCGCCGAGCAGGGCAAGCCGTATGCGCAGGCTGCGGGCGAGGTCGAGTATGCGGCGAGCTTCTTCCAGTGGTTCGGCGAGGAGGCGCGGCGCGTGTATGGCCGCATCGCCGCGCATCCCGAGGCGGGGCGCGAGTTCTTCATCGAGCACAAAGCAGCGGGCGTCGCGGGCCTCATCACGCCGTGGAATTTTCCACTGGCGCAGGGCGCGAAGAAAGTTGCCGCCGCACTCGCCGCCGGTTGCAGCGCGGTGTGGAAACCTGCGGAACTCACGCCGCTCATCGCGCTCGCCACCGGCCCGCTCATGGCGGAGGCCGGATTGCCGGCGGGCGTGTTGCAGATCGTGCCGGGACGCGGTTCCGTGGTCGGCGGCGTGCTCGCGGAGCATCCTGCGGTGCGCGTGCTCAGCCTCACCGGCTCCACCGCCACGGGCAGCGCGCTCATGGCCTCCGCCGCGCCGGGCATCAAGCGCCTCTCGCTCGAACTTGGCGGCAACGCACCCTTCATCGTGCTGCCGGATGCCGATCTCGATTTTGTCGCCGAACAGCTCACGCGTTTGAAGCTGCTCGTCTCCGGCCAGGTCTGCGTCACGGCGAACCGCGTCTTCGTTCACGCCGATGCCGAGAACGCGCTCGCGGAAAAACTCGCGGCCAAAATCAGCGCGGCGCGTCTCGGCAACGGACTCGCCGACGGCATCGACGCCGGCCCGCTCATTCATCGTCAGGCTTGCACGGAGGTCGGTGCGCTCGTCGATGCAGCCGTGGCCGCCGGTGCGCGCATCGTTTGCCAGAACCGCAGCTACGAGAGCGATCCTGGCCTGCGCGAGGGCAGCTTCTTCCCGCCGACCGTGCTCACCGGCGTGCGCGACGACATGCGCATGGCGCAGGACGAAATCTTCGGCCCCGTCATCCCGCTGCTCAGTTACACCAGCGTCACCGACGCCGTGCGCCGCGCCAACGAGACGCCCTACGGCCTCGCCTCGTATGCGTATGGCCGCGACCTCGCGCAATGCCGCGCCGTGGCCTCCGCCCTCGAAGCCGGCATCGTCGGCGTGAACGAATGGCGACCGCTCAAGGCCGAGATACCCTTCGGTGGCATCAAGCAAAGCGGCATCGGTGCCGAAGGCGGCGAGGAGGGCATCCGCGAGTTTCTCGAGACGCAGGTCATCTCCATGCCGAAACCCGTCATCGCCTCATGAAACTCCGCTCCGAATCTTGGTGGAATGATCCAGCGAATCCCGGCATGACCGCGCTGTATCTGGAGCGTTTCCTGAACTACGGCCTCACGCCGGGTGAGCTGCAAAGCGGGCGGCCCGTCATCGGCATCGCGCAGTCGGCGAACGACCTCGCGCCGTGCAATCGCGCGCATTTGCAGACGGTGACGCGGCTCTGCGACGGCGTGCGCGATGCGGGCGGGGTGCCGTTCGTGTTTCCCATGCATCCGCTCCAGGAATCGGTGCGGCGGCCCACGGCGGCGCTCGATCGCAACCTCGCCTACCTCGGGCTGGTGGAGGTGCTGCACGGCTATCCGCTGGATGGCGTCATCTTCACCACCGGTTGCGACAAGACCACGCCCGCTGCACTGATGGCTGCGGCGACGACCGACCTGCCCGCGCTCATCTTCAATGGCGGGCCGATGCTCAACAGCTATCTCGATGGCGAACCCGCCGGCGCGGGCACGATCATCTGGGAGGCGCGACGCAGACTCGGCGCGGGCGAGATCGACGAGCAGAAGTTCATGGACCTGCTCGCGGCGTCCGCGCCGAGCGCGGGCCATTGCAATGTGATGGGCACCGCGCTCTCGATGAACTGCCTCGCCGAGGCGATGGGCATGGCCCTGCCGGGCAGCGCGAGCATTCCCGCACCGTATCGCGAGCGCGGGCAGATGGCGCACGCGGCGGGCAAACGCATTGTCGGGATGGTGCGCGAGGATTTGCGGCCCTCGAAGGTCATCACACGCGCGGCGCTGCTGAATGCGATCCGCGTGAACACCGCGCTGGGCGGCAGCACGAACTGCCCGCCGCACCTGCTCGCCATCGCGCGTCATGCGGGTGTGGAGCTGCAAATCAAGGACTGGGAGACGGCGGGCTACGATCTGCCGTTGCTCGTCAATCTCCAGCCTGCGGGCCGGCATCTCGGCGAAGATTTTCATCGCGCGGGCGGCCTGCCCGTGGTGATGCGCGAGCTGCTGCGGCACGGCTTGATTGACGGCGAAGCCTTCACGATCACGGGCCGGAGCATCGCCGCGAACGTGGCGGATGCGCCCGCGCCTGATGGCGAGGTCATCCGCACGGTGAAGTCGCCGCTGCGCACGCAGGCGGGCTTCCTCGTGCTTTCGGGCAATCTGTTTGAAGCCGCACTCATCAAGACCAGCGTCATCAGCGCGGACTTCCGTCGTCGCTATCTCAGCGCGCCGGGCAGCGAGGACAGTTTCGAGTGCAAGGCGGTCGTCTTCGACGGGCCGGAGGATTATCACGCGCGGCTGAACGACCCCGCGCTCGCGATGGACGAAAACACGATGCTCGTCGTCCGCGGCACGGGCACCCTCGGCTTCCCCGGCAGCGGCGAGGTGGTGAACATGCAACCTCCGGATGCGCTGCTGCGTGCCGGCATCAAGGAACTGCCCACGCTCGGCGATGGCCGCCAGAGCGGCACCTCCGCGAGTCCTTCCATCCTCAATGCCTCGCCCGAAGCCTACGCGGGCGGTGGTTTGGCAAAGTTGCGCACCGGCGACCGCGTGCGCGTGGATCTGCGCTCGCGTCGGGTCGATGCGCTCGTGCCCGAGGTCGAATGGAACGCGCGCGACACTTCCGCCTTCGACACACCACCGCCGGACGCCACGCCCTGGCAGCAGCTTTACCGCAGCCACGTCGGCCAGCTCCACACCGGCGCGTGCCTCGATTTCGCCTGCTCCTTCCGCAGCGTGTGCAGCACCGTGCCGCGTCACAATCATTGAACATCGTTCCGACCCAAACCGTGCGCTTGCAGAACCAGGTCATCCTCATCACCGGCAGCACCACCGGCATTGGAGCCGCCCTGGCGCGTCGCTTTGTCGCCGAAGGTGCGCGGGTCATTCTCCACGGTCGCGATACAGCCCGCGGTGAAGCCTTGCGCCAAGAACTCGGCACCGACCGCACCGCTTTTGTCCCGGGCGATCTCGCTGATCCCGATCATCCCGCGCAGCTCGCTGCCGCCGCGCTGAAAAGCTTCGGCAAACTCGACGCGCTCGTGAACAACGCCGCGCTCACCGCGCGCGCGCACATCGCCGACACCGACATCGCGTTCTTCGACCGCATGATCGCCGTGAACCTGCGCGCGCCCTTCATGCTCATCCGCGCGTTGCTGCCCGCCTTGAAGCAAACGCAGGGCTGCGTGCTGAACATCGGCAGCATCCTCGCGCACTGCGGGCAGGCGAACCTCCCCGCCTATTCCATCAGCAAGGGCGGCCTGATGACGCTCACGCGCAACCTCGCCGATTCGCTCGGCCCCGACCGCGTGCGTGTGAACCAGATGAATGTCGGCTGGACGCTGACCGACAACGAATACCAGACCAAACTCGGCGACGGCCTGCCGCCCGACTGGCCGGAAAAACTGCCGCTCTACGCGGTGCCCTCCGGCAGGCTGCTCCTGCCCGAGGACATCGCCGAAGCCGCCATCTACTGGGTCAGCCCCACCAGCAGGCCCGTCAGCGGCAGCGTCTTCGATCTTGAGCAATACCCCATGATCGGGCGCATCCCCAATCAGGAAAACAAAGCCGCATGAACACCACCGCCTTCAACCTCACCGCCAAGACCGCCGTCATCACCGGCGGCGCCTCCGGCATCGGACTCGCCATCGCGAAACGCTTCGCCACACACGGTGCCGCCATCGAGATCCTCGACCTCCATCAAGTCGCGCTCAATGCCGCCATGAACGAACTTCGTGCCGCCGGACACAGCGCACAGGGCGAGAGTTGCGACGTGAGCGATCCAGCCTCGGTGGACGCGGCCTTCGTCCGCATCCTCGCGCGGCACGAGTGCCTGCACATCCTCGTGAACAACGCCGGCATCGCCCACGTCGGCAACGCCTTGACCACCACGCCCGACGACTTCGCACGCATCCAGCGCGTGAACGTCAACGGCGTCGCGCATTGCACGCAGGCCGCGTTGCGGCACATGACGGCGAAAGGCGGCGGCGTCATCCTGAATCTCGCCTCCACCGTCGCGCAAATGGCCATCGCCGACCGCTTCGCCTACGCCACCAGCAAGGGCGCGGTGCTCGCCATGACCTACTCGGTGGCGAAAGACTTCCTCGCCCAGGGGATTCGCTGCAACGCCATCATGCCCGGCCGCATCCACACACCGTTCGTGGATGGCTTCATCGCCAAAAACTATCCAGGCCGCGAGGCGGAAATGTTCGACAAGCTCTCCAGGGCCCAGCCCATCGGGCGCATGGGCGCTCCGGATGAAGTCGCCGCCGCCGCGCTCTTCCTGTGCAGTGACGAAGCCAGCTTCATCACCGGCTCCGCCTATCCCGTCGATGGCGGCACGCTGACGCTGCGGTGAGAACCTACGTTTCAAGCCACCCATGCCCCCCTTCCTCGCCTGAGGCATCCCCGCGAACCTCGTCTGGGATTCGCCGTCAACGGCCCGGGAATAACCATCCACCTGCAAAGCCGTGCCCAACGGCAAACGACGGCGGCGACAGCTTTCATCAGCGGGAGCGAACCCGAGCGTGCCTTCAACGCTGACCGGGCTTCGTTTCGATTACGGAGCCATCCCCGATGTGTTTGCCGCCGTGTTCCATTCCCTGGCCGACACCGACCGGAGCATTGTCACATTTCCGGCAGATGGCAGTGCGACCGTGAACCTGCGCTTCGACGCCGACACTCCGGCATTGACCATCCGGTCCGAGCGAAACACGCGCGGCACCCTGCGCCTCACGCCCAAATCACAAATCAAACTGCTCGTCCGCGTCCCGGCCCGGGCACCGCGCGACTCCCTCCGGCCTGCCGTGGACGGGAAGCCGCTGCCTCTCCGGCGGGAGGGCTCGTTCGTTGTCATCGAGAAGACGGAGGCTACCGCAGGCAGCACCATCTCGTTGAGCCACGATCTGCGGGAACGGGACACCGTCGAAGAACTGCCTGTCAGTCACAAACAATGCCACCCGCACTGG
>JBAYGL010000333.1:0-6302 GCA_041666725.1 Limisphaerales bacterium | reverse complement strand
GCCGGGTGTGGGACTGAGTTCGGGATGCTCGCGGCGGAAGTCCTCCACGCGCATGGTGCCGTTCACCCGCCAGCGGCCCGGTTCCAGAACTTCCATCACAAAGCCCTGCGCCTCGCCTTCGCTGCGGATCTCCCCGACGATGGCCTCGATGAGGTCTTCCATCGTGACCAGGCCGGCCGCGGAGCCGAATTCATCCAGGACGATGGCCAGCCCGCGCCCCTGCCGTTGAAGGGCGCAGAGCAGCTGGAGCAGGTTCATGCTCTCCGGGACAAAGGACGGAAACTCGATGACGTCCGCGATGTCTCCGTTCGGTTCCAACAGCAGCGCACGGCAGTTCAGGATGCCGACGATGGTGTCCGGAGATTCGTCATAGAGCGGGAGCCGTTCGTGTCCGAACTTGCGCGCCGCCGCGACCATATCCTCGACGGGACAATCGTCTGGAAGACACGCCATGCGGGCGCGGGGGCGCATCACATCCCGTGCGGTCCGGTGCTCGAGCTGGATGATTTGCAGGATGATTTCCTTTTCGGATGCCGCCAGCGTGCCCTGCTGGAAGGCGAGCTCGATCAGCTCCTTGTAGTCCGCATCGGTCAGTGTCGGCTGGGGCTGGAAGGATTTGGGAATCAGCACGCGGAGCAACGCCTCGTTCATGCGTTGAGCCACCAGCCGGAGCGGACGTGACAGGCGCACCAGCCAGGTCATCGGCCCGGCAACGCGTGCGGCCCAAACCTCCGGCATCCGCACCGCCAGCGTCTTGGGCACGACCTCGCAGCCCAGGAGGATCAGCAGGAACGCCCCCGCCAGGGTGAGGCCGATATGCGCGCCTTTGACGCCCAGGCTCATCCAGAGGGCGAGGGCGACGAGGGCGGAGTTGGCGAGGGTGTTGCCCAGGACGATGGTGGCCAACAGATCCTGAGGCTCGTTGAGCAGGGCGGCGACGGAGCCGCCGAGCCCGGGGGAACGCTCCGCCAGCTGCCGCGCACGCCACTTGCCCAGCGAGAACAGCGCCGTCTCCGCCAGTGCGAAGAAAAAGCTGGCCGCCGCAAACCCGAGCACACCCAGCCAGGCGATGAACGGTGCCAGTGACATTGGGGAGAGCATGACCGCGCGACGGCGAAGGCAAAAGTCAGAAGTGAAGGGCTGCCCGGGGCTGATCCCGCATCGCCGTGCCGGTGAAATTCGTCGTGCGTTCCGAAGCCGGGTGCGATACCACGACCGAAAATCAATCCATGAACAACCTTCCCGTCTCCCGCCGCAAGATGCTCCGCAATTCCGCCGTTGCGGCCCTCGGTCTCAGCCTGACCTCCTGCATGCAGTTGCGCGATTCCGCCGCCGGCCGGCCGAAGCGCGTCCTGTTCTTCACCAAGTCTTCCGGTTACGAGCACTCCGCCATCAAGCGCAACGGCGGCAAGCCCAGCTTCGCCGAGCAGGTGCTGGCCGAGCTGGGCCCGAAGCACAACCTTGAGTTCACCTTCAGCAAGGACGGCAGCCTCTTCACTCCGAAGTATCTCGACCAGTTCGATGCCTTCTTCTTCTACACCACGGGCGACCTCACCACCGAGGGCACGGACAAGAACCCGCCCATGACGGCCGAGGGCAAGCAGGCGTTCATCGACGCGGTGAAGCACGGCAAGGGGTTCATCGGCACGCACAGCGGCGCGGACACGTTCCACACGCGGCCCGACCCGGCGGACAAGTCGACGCGCTATCAGACCAACGGCGACAAGTCCGACCCCTACGTCCTCATGCTCGGCGGCGAGTTCATCAAGCACGGACCGCAGCAGGTGGCGAAGATGCGCGTGGTGGACTCCAAGTTTCCGGGCCTGGAGAACGTGGAGGCGAGCTTCGCGTTTCAGGAGGAATGGTATTCGCTCAAGGAGTTTCAGCCGAACCTCCACGTCCTGCTCGTGCAGGAGACCGAAGGCATGAAGGGCGAGGAATACCAGCGCGGGCCCTACCCGGCCACGTGGGCGCGCACCTGCGGAAAAGGCCGCGTGTTCTACACCTCCATGGGCCACCGCGAAGACGTCTGGATGAACGAGGTGTTCCAGAAAATCCTGCTGGGCGGGATCAACTGGGCCGTGCGCAACGTGAACGCGGACGTGACCCCGAACCTGGAACAGGCCGCTCCAAAGTGCCACGAACTGCCGCCCAAGCCCGCGCCAGTGGCACCGAAGAAGAAGGCGTAGGGGACGAGCCGGAATGATCCGAGTGCTTCCGGGTGGAACGGGCCACCGGCCCGTTCTCGGCGGCAACCTGCCGCCGAGCTTCGGCACAGCCAGCGCTCGAATGAAACGGGTCGCACTGGGCGCACCACGAGCGGCGGGCGTGTCGCCCGCCGCAACGGGCCGGTGGCCCGTTCCACCCGGACTACGACGCTGACCATTCCGATCCGGCTTCGACTCTGATTACTTCGCCCGTTTCGTCTTCTTCAGCAGCCGCACTTCGCTGATGACCATCTGCTTGTCCACGGCCTTGCACATGTCGTAGATGGTCAGCGCCGCCACGCTCACCGCCGTCAACGCCTCCATCTCCACGCCGGTCTGGGAGGCGATTTTCGCGGAGGCTGTGATGATCACGCGGTCGCGGCCGGCCGGAATCTCGAAGTTGACTTCGCAGTGCGTGATCGGCAGCGGGTGGCAGAGGGGAATCAGCTCGCCGGTCTTCTTCGCCGCCAGAATCCCCGCGAGACGCGCGGTGGCCAGCACGTTGCCCTTGGCGATGGCGTTGGACTCGACGAGCGCGAGCGTGGCCTTGTGCAGGCGGATTTCGCCCTGAGCCACGGCCTCGCGGAGCACGACGGGTTTGGCGGACACGTCCACCATGCGGGCTTCGCCGGTGCGGGTGAGGTGGGAGAGGCGTTTCATCTTAGTTCCTGGGTTGGGATTTAACGCAAAGACGCGAAGGCGCGGAGCCGCAAAGGGAGCTGGCGCGGTTGGTTTCGCTCCCACACCCGTCGTGCAGGTGAACGCGCTTTGGCATGGTGCCCCAGCCCGCTCCATCCTTCTCCGCGACTTTGCGTCTTTGCGCCATTGCGTTAAGTCCTGGTGCTCTTGGTTTCAAAGGCCGTCCGCCCATTCGCGGACGACGCGGCGCACGTCTTCGCCGACGCGGAGTTTGGGTTGCACAAACTTCGGGGTGAACCACGGGAATGCTCCGAGCAGATCGGGTGTCACCAGGATTTGCCCGTCGCAGTCCGGCCCGGAGCCGATGCCGATGGTGGCGAAGGGGAAGCGCGCCGTGATCTCCTTCGCGACCGGCGGCGTGACGAGTTCGAGCACGACAGCGAAGACGCCTGCCTCGGCGAGCGCGGCAGAGTCGTCCAGCAGCTTCGCGCGGCCCGCGTCGTCCCTGCCCTTGATGCGGTATTTGCCGCCTTCCTCCAAGACGTGCTGCGGCAACATGCCGAGGTGGCCCATGAAGGGAATGCCGGCGGCCTGGATCGCGCGGATTTGCGGGAGGATGTCGCGGCCGCCCTCGGCCTTCACGGCTTCGGCTCCGGCAGCCACGAGGCGTTGCGCGCTGGCGACGGCCTGCTCCGGCGTGTCGTAGCTGCGATACGGCAGATCGCCGACGAGCAGCGCACGGGGCCTGGCGCGGGCGACGGCGCGGATGTGGTGCTCCATCTCCTCCAGCGTGACGTGCGTGGTGTCCGGATAGCCGAGCACGACCATGCCGAGCGAATCCCCGACGAGAAGGACGGGGATGCCCGCCTCATCGAGCAGGCGCGCCATCGGGTAATCATAGGCCGTCAGCGCGGCGATGCGGCGTCCTGAGGCCTTGAAGGCGCGAAGGGTGGCGGGCGTGATTTTGTCGGCGGAATCCACGGGCGGAGGATTTCGTGCGCGAAGCGGCGGGACAAGTGCAATCCGCTGTGGAAACGGTCCGGGGCAGAGCGAATGTCGGTTGGCCGGCCACGAGCCTTGCCACTCTTTGGCCGGCGAGTTGACAGAACGATTTTCAGGCATTGGCGGGCGGTTTTCGCGGTCGGATGGGCATTTTTCGCGGACGGGCGGGTGAATTGCGTGGGTGGTAGGGCGCGGTGTCCTCACCGCGCCGCGAACTCCCAGTGGCATCCGGGTGCTCGGCGGCGGGCTGAGGACAGCCCGCCCTACCCACCGCAGGTCATTGCCTCCCTTCAGCCGAGCAACCGGGTTTAACGCAAAGGCGCAAGGTCGCAAAGACGCGGCGGACATGTCCCGGAGGGACGCCTGAAGGTAGCCGGTGGGAAGTCCCGCAGCGCGGGGCGCACCCACCGGAACGCGAGACCCAATACCCGCGCCCCGGAGGGGCGCATGGAGCACCACGCATCATGCGCCCCTCCGGGGCGCTGGCTGTCGCGGACCGGTCCGGTGGCTGCGGCCTGCGGCCTTGCCACCGGCTACCTTCATCGGTCGCTCCGCGACCAAGGCACCGGCCATTCGGCCAATGAGCAAGCTTCGCGTCTTTGCACCCTTGCAGTGCTATCTCCTAACTTCGTCGCTGGCGGAGAAGATTTTTTCCAACGCGGAGGACGCAGAGGACGCAGAGACAACGCAACCGAGAGGAAAGGTCTGTCTCCGCGCCTCTCTGCGGTCTCTGCGCCCTTTGCGTTAAGGCGGGTCATCCGGCCACTTTGGTTGCGGCTCCGCCGCGCTATGTCCTGGCGTTGAACGAGGGATCAAGAAACAAAAAGCCCCGGTCTTGCGACCGGGGCTTTCGTGATTCGTTGGGAAAGTGGCAGGCGGGACGCCTGCCCCACTAGATGATGCCGGCCAGCTCTTGGAGCAAGCGCCAGTTGTCGAGGCGGTCCTGCTTGGCTTCGAGCATCAGCGGCGAGGGGTTGCCGTCCTTGTCGAAGTGTTTGGAGAAGCGGCCTTCGCTGCGGGCGAACATGACGAAGTCGAAGAGGTCGCCGGTCTTGGGGTCCTTATACCAGTCTTCCTTCGGCGCGGGGTTGCCCTGGAGGCTGAGGCGCTCGGCGAGCTTGTTACCCTTGCGCGGGTCGTAGATGAGCACGGGGAACGTGCGGGTGTCCACGGCCAGCTTGGACTGGTTCATGGCGAGGTTGTCGCCGACGCCGTGCTCGGGCTGGCAGGTGGTGTAAACGCTGATGACCGCCGGGCCGTCGAACTCGTTGGCGGCCATGATGGACTTGTAGAAGTGGTTCGACATGGCGCAGGAGGTCTGCGCGACGAACGTGTTCGGGTGCATCATCGCGATCTGCGCGATTTCCTTGCGGCGCTCGGTCTTGCCCTGGATGACCTTGCCGTGGACGGAGAACTTGGTGTTCTGCGCCTTGAAGGTGGCGGTGGAGCTTTGGCCGCCGGTGTTCGAGTAAACCTGCGTGTCGAGGATGAGCACCTTGATGTTCATGCCCGAGGCCAGCATGCGGGAGAGGGACTGGAAGCCGATGTCGAGCATCGCGCCGTCGCCGCCGACGACCCAGAGCTTCTTGTCGCCCCAGCCCATCTGGTCCCAGCGGGCGCGGACGCCCATGGCGTCGGCGGGGCCGTTCTCGAAGAGCGAGTTGGTCCACGGGACGAGGTAGGGGTTGTAGGGATAGGTGGAGGCGTAAACGGTGGAGCAGCCGGTGGAGTTGACGATGCCGACGCTTTCCTTGCCGTATTGGAAGCCGGTCGCCGCGAGCATCATGCGGAGCGCGGTGCCCTCGCCGCAACCCATGCAGGAGCCGGCGCCGCCGACGTAGAGGAGGCTGCGCTCGGCGAGCATCATGTCGCTGAGGAGCTTCTCGTTGATGTATTCCTTCGGGGTCTCGGGGAGCTTGCGGTAGAAGTTGAAGGTGCGCTTCGAGTTTTTGAGGATGTCCGTATCCTTCATCAGCATGGACAGGGCGCCGTGGTTGCCGCAGGCGTCCACGCACTCGGCGCAGCCCTTGCACTTGGTGGGGTCGATGAAGATGCCGAAGTAGGCGGGTTCCTTGCCCTTCTTCTCGTAGGTGCTCCAGAACTTGGTGGTCTTCGCAAACTGCTTGGCGAGATGCTCCCGCTCGACGGGGTCGGCGATGGCGGCGAGTTCGGCCTCGAGCTTGGCCTTGGGGACGGCCTTGCCGAGGATCGCCGTGTCCGGGCACTCGGTCACGCAGTCCATGCAGGCGACGCAATTTTCGCTGAGGAGCAGTGGAATCTCGGGGGCGATGTAGCTGAAGTCGCGCAGCGCGCCGGTGCCGGCGGGGATGAGCGAACGGATGGTGCTGTGGTCTGCGGGCAGCGACATTTCCGCGCTGCCATCGTTGTAAGCGCCGACGATGCGCTCGTTGAAGTCCTGCACGTCGAGGACATCCTTGGTGATGGCTCGTTTGT
>JBAYGL010000332.1:0-6313 GCA_041666725.1 Limisphaerales bacterium | reverse complement strand
GTAGTGTCAAGCCCGGACGTTGTAATAATCCGGCGTGCCGACAGTCGAAAATCATCGAGCCATTTGTTCCCGTGTTGCGCAAATCTTGCGTCAGGAACGCGAGCGGCGCGGACTTTCGATGAATGAGCTGGCCGCGCGTGCGGGGTTGTCTCAGCAGATGGTGAGCTACGTCGAACGCGAGATGCGCAATCCAACGCTGGAAACACTGCTTCGCATGGCAGCCGCGCTGGACGTTGACCTTGGCAAGCTCCTCACGCGAGCGAGCACCGTTGCCGCCCCACAGAAGCCCCGTTGAGAAGATTCGCGCGCGGCATGGTAGAATGCAGGGATGGAGTCCCTTCGCCTTCCCCGGTTCAAACGCGTTCCCGAAGTTGCCGCCATGCAACTCACGGAGCGTGACCGCGACATCCTCCGCCACGTTCACCGGCATCGCTTTCTCCGTTCCTCGCACCTCGCCGCGCTCATCGGCGGTAGCTCGCAGCAACTTTTGCGACGGTTACGGTTGCTCTACCATCACGGCTATCTGGAGCGGCCCCGTGCGCAGATTGACTACTACCATCAGGGCGGCTCGCGCAGTCTAGCCTACGGACTTGGCAACCACGGTGCGGCGCTCTTGCAACGTGAGCGTTCCCGGTCCGATTGGAGCACGAAAAACACCACCGTTGGCCGGTTGTTCCTGGAGCACGCCTTGATGGAGTCGGACGTGATGACGGCACTTGAAGTGGCCTGTCGGCGGAATGGCCGGGTCCGGTTGCTCACCGGCGAGGACATCCCGCTCCCCGCCGAGACGAGCCGCCAGCGCGAGCCGTTCCAGTGGAGTGTGACTCTGGCAAGCCGGACAAAGCTTGGCGTGATTCCAGACCGCGTGTTTGCATTGGAATTCCTCGACCAGCCCAAGGAGCGCAACCGTGTCCTCTGCTTCCTTGAAGCCGACCGGGCGACCATGCCGGTCGCGCGGCGCACGCTCTCGCGTAGCTCCTTTCTGCGAAAGCTTCTGGCCTACGAGGCAACTTGGACACAGGGCTTGCATCAGTCGCGGTTTGGCTTTCAACGCTTTCGGGTCGTCACCGTCACGACAAGCGCGGCGCGGGTGGCCTCGCTTGTCGAGGCATCCCGTCAGTTGTCGCGCGGCCACGGCCTCTTTCTGTTCACCGACCTCGCCGCGCTGACCGCGCAGGGCGATTTGCTCACGCTCCCCTTTCACAGCGGACGCGCCGGCCAGACCACGACGCTCCTTGAGTGAGTCGCCGAGGTGTTGCTGGACATGACGGCGATTCTGTGGCGTAACCGGCGGAGGGCTGGTTTTCGCGGCGTGTTTCGTGTTAGGATGCTCGATGGAAAAGCGGCTCGTTCTGAGCCGTGTTTAGTTCACCCAGTTCTTTGAAAGGAGCATTCCCATGTCCAAATCCCAATTCGTTGACTTCAAGGCGGTGAAAGCCGCCGTGACGATGGAGCAAGTGCTTCAGCACTATGGCCTGCTTGAGCAGATGAAGCGCAGCGGCGACAGCCTCAGCGGGCCGTGTCCGATTCACAACGGCACCAACCCCACGCAGTTTCGTGTGAGCGTCAGCAAGAATTGCTGGAATTGCTTCAGCGATTGCAAGTGTGGCGGCAACGTCCTCGACTTCGTGGCGAAGAAGGAGGACATCACGGTTCACGCCGCCGCGTTGAAGTTGCGCGAGTGGTTCAACCTGCCGACGACGGACAAACCGCCGGAGGAAGAGGGCGAACCGCCGCGCGCGGCAGCGCCCACCCAGCGGACACCTGCCCCGACACCCACGGCCTCGAAAGAAAAGTCCCAGCCGGACGATGGCACTCCCAACGTGCCGTTGAAATTCCGGTTGGAACAACTCGACGGCAAGCATCCCTACCTGACCGAGCGCGGCCTGACGCCGGAAACCATCGTGGATTTCGGCTTGGGCCATTGTGCCAAAGGGATGATGACCGGGCGCATCGCCATTCCCATCCACAATGCCGAGGGCAAGGTCGTGGCCTACGCCGGCCGCTGGCCGGGCGAACCCGCAGAGGGCACCCCGAAATACAAACTCCCGCCGGGCTTCCGCAAGTCGCAGGAGCTTTTCAACCTCGACCGGGCCGGCAAGCAGCCGGGTCCGCTCGTCATCGTCGAAGGCTTCTTCGGCGCGATGAAGCTCTGGCAGTGTGGCGTGAAGCGCGTGGTTGCCCTCATGGGCAGCACGCTTTCCACCGCGCAGGCGGAGCTGATTCGCAAACACACCGATTCGCGCAGCCAGGTCATCGTCATGCTGGACGAGGACGAGGCGGGCCGGGCCGGGCGTGAGGACATCGTGTCCCGGCTTGCGCCGTGGCTGTTCGTGAAGGCGCATGTCTTTGAGCAGGCCGGCCAGCAGCCGGAGCACCTGACCCCCGAGGAGTTGCACAACATCTGTGGAGGTGTGCCGTGAACAACATTCCCGTGCAGGGCGAGTTATTCGCCCTGTGCTGGGAACGGCCAGACCCCTTGCGGCTTCGCGTCAATGACGTGGTCCGCATCGACGGGCGGCTGGGCCTCGTCATCCGGGTCAATGACTGTGCCGCCGTGGTGCTCATGCACCGCCCGGCACGGGTGTTCAAGACCCGCTTCGACAAGCCGGTCCGCTTCAAGCAATCGCCCATGACCTTCCGCATCTCGACCTACTCAGCGACCGAAATCCTCAACCGCAACGCCGGCAAGCAACGCCGACCAACCGCCAGGAGGACGGCATGAAGACGTATGCGGGCCGACGCGAAGGTCATGCGGTAATCGTTGGAGTTGATGGCCGTCCACTCAATCCCCGGCTCGACATGTGGAGTCACAGTCCGACCGGGTTCGAGTGGGGCTACTCCGGCAGCGGCCCGGCGCAACTGGCGCTGGCACTGCTGGCCGACCATCTCGGCGACGACGAACGGGCACTGGAATTCTACCAGCGCTTCAAACGGGCGGTGGTGTCCAACTTCCCCTACGCGGGGTGGACACTGACCAGCGGACAAATCAACCACGCGCTGGCATCCCTGCCGGCGTTACCGAAAGGAGTTCCAACATGGACGTGCATTGTTCCACCTGTGGCGAGCCGTGGGATGTCTATCATCTCTGGCATGACGCCATCTTCGAGACGGGCTTGAGTCACGCGGAAGCCGTGCGATGGGGGTCACTCCCCCGCGCCGTGAAGCTCTCCGACCGCTACCGAAAGGAGTTCCAAGCCGCCGGCTGGGAATTCGGGCAGGGCGTCATCAACGTGATTCGCTGCCCGTGTTGTCCCAAGGACGCCCAGCCCAACCTCTCCCGCGTGGAGACGAAGGCGGGGCTGGAGGAACTCATGGGCGACGACGAGGACGGACTGGCCGCAACCTTCGAGGACTATCGCCTATGAGCGCCGCGAAGTTTCCCTTGGGGCGGCTGGTTGCCACCCCGAACGCATTGGAGCACATCCCCAACCCGGACATTATGACCGCTTTGCTGCGGCACCTGACCGGCGATTGGGGCGACGTGGACGAGCATGACCGGGAGGAAAACGAGCTTTCCCTCAAAGAAGGCTTCCGCCTCCTCTCCGTCTATCGCTCCGCGAAGGGAGTCAAATTCTGGATAATCACCGAGGCCGACCGTTCAAGAACCACGGTGCTGCTTCCCGAAGATTACTGACCCTGTGGCCTCTCTCCCCGCGAGCAGAGGCCACTTTTTTTCCAGAACAATTTCCGCCCGTTGGCGGCAAAACCTTTCGCTGGAAATTCAATGGCCGTCCCGCCTCCAGCGAGAGTTACCACACCAGAGGCAGCCTGCTAAGAACAGGTGGACGGCCAGAGAAAGAGTTACATGAAGAAGGACGTTTATCAAATCATCACAGACCGCATCATCGGTTTGTTGGAGGCCGGCACTGTTCCCTGGCACCGACCATGGAAAGGCGGCCATCAAGCGCCCCGGAACTACCTCAGCCGGAAAGCGTATCGCGGCATCAACCTGTTCCTCTTGCACGCGGCGGGGTTTCCCTCCCCGTTATGGCTGACGTTTCGGCAGGTTCAATCGCTGAACGGTCACGTCAGGAAGGGCGAGAAATCGTTTCCCGTCGTCTTCTGGAAAATGTTCGAGGAGCAGGAAAATGGGGAGAGCAAACGGATTCCGTTCCTGCGCTACCACAGCGTCTTCAATGTCGCTCAGTGCGAGGGCATCACCGTTCCCGCTCCACCCGAGGTGAACGGGACTTTTCAGCCCATCGAGCACTGCGAGGCGGTCGTGGCGCAGATGCCCCGACGCCCGGCGATTGCGCATGGCGGCGGACGGGCCTGCTATTCCCCGCGCGAGGACAGCGTAAGCCTGCCGGAGGCGAAGTTGTTTGAATCCCCGGCGGCTTATTACAGCACGCTGTTCCACGAGCTGACGCACTCCACCGGGCATCAGTCCCGCCTGAATCGCAAGGAAGTCACCGACCCGGTTCAGTTTGGCAGCCAGCCTTACAGTCGCGAGGAGTTGGTGGCGGAAATGGGCGCGGCGTATCTGTGCGGTCATTGTGAATTGGAGCAGGCGACCCTCGCCCAATCGGCCAGTTACATTCAGAACTGGCTGGAACGCTTGAAGGATGACCGCAAGCTCGTGGTTCACGCGGCAGCCCAGGCCCAGAAAGCCTGTGACTTCATCCTCGACGTTTCCCCCGGCGAGGAGGAGGCAACCACGGAACCGCCGGGGGCCAACCCGGTGCCGTCACGCGCCGGTGAAGCGGTAGCCGGGATGCAAACCGGCGGTCTTGAAGGAAAGGAGGCACTGTGAACTCCCGCACCTTGAAGATTGAGGAGGACGGGGATTTTTCGCTTGGCCTCATCAAACCCAAAATCCGCCTCCGGGGAGGCTGGCTCGAAAGGGCAGGCTTCAAACCGGGGAGCCGCGTCAGTGTGACGTGCGTTGCCCACGGCGTTATCGAACTTCGTGCCAGCGATGCAGCCGGGTTGCTGGCCGAAACCTTCAACCCATCAGCCGACCCGGTATGAAGCGCAGCAAGCCCCGGCCGGTTCCACAGAAGGAATTCGGCTTCACGAAGGACGTGTTCAACTTGTTCCACGAATGGACGAGTGACGGTGAACGCATCGAGCGCGAGCAGGCCGAGGCGGAAGAAGCTCGTCAACGAGCGGTGGCAGCACAAGCCCCGCTGTTTCAAATCAAAGAGTGACACGCGCGGGATTCCCGCCGCCAACATTCACACCACCCCGACCAGCAATGGCCGGGGTTCTTTTTCGTGCGAGCAGCTTCAACGGCTCATTGGCTTGCACCTTCTTGCTGGCCTCACAATTTCGCACTCACAATTTCGCACTTGCGGAGTGAGGTGGAGGACATAGTGTCGTTGTTCAAAGCTCGGAAGTTTTTCAGACGTTATCCGCCGGCTGGCACCAACATTGATAAGGAGCTCAAAAAATGAAATCACCCCTGTTGGAGTTGAACAACACCCGACCGCCGCGCTGTGGCCGGGCATCACTTGTTTTGCTCTTGGTTCTGTGCTTGTGCGCGGGCGCGTGGGCGCAGGTGAACAGCGGGAGCACGGGCGCGGATGGCCCGTTCAATCCGACCACCAACACGGTCATCAACATGGCCGACCACCCGGATGGCATTTACCACTACACGTCGGTCAACATCACGAACACTGTTCAAGTGACGTTCATTCCGAACGCGAACAACACGCCGGTTGTTTGGCTCGTGCAAAGCAACTGCCTGATAAACGGTGTAGTGGACGTGTCCGGCCAAAGCTCACCCGCCACAGGAATAGCTGGTGTGGGTGGCCCTGGAGGAAATCGTGGTGGTAACGGTGGAACGACAAGTAACTCTGGATTGGGGGCTGGAGGCGGTTTCGCAGGAAATCCTGGTGGCAATGCATCTTTTGGAAGCCTTGGACAAACAAACCAAACCACACCTCCAGGATCAATTTATGGGAATAATTTTTTGATTCCGTTGATAGGCGGATCAGGAGGTGGAGGTTCTACCGTCTTCACCAGTCCACCTGGCGGCTATTCGGCAGGCGGTGGAGGAGGTGGAGCGATTCTTATCGCTGCTTCAGGAACTCTTGCGGTGAATGGAATTATTTACGCGTATGGCGGAAGCGGAGGTTACTCTTGGGGAGGAGCTGGCAGCGGCGGATCAATTCGGCTTGTCGCTTCTACGGTCACTGGCTATGGCTCGTTGGACGCCAACGGAGGGCTAAACCAATTCTTCAACACTCGCGGAGGGTTAGGTCGCGTGCGGATAGATGCTTTTGATTGCAATTACGGCGGTCCATTTGTCGGGGTTTTCACGAAAGGGTTTCAACCCATCATCATTCCGACAGCGGGCCAAGGAGCG
>JBAYGL010000331.1:0-6330 GCA_041666725.1 Limisphaerales bacterium | reverse complement strand
GCGGCGGATGCAGGTCTTGAGCCGTGAAGTCATCTTCCGCACGCTGCCCCATCCACCACGCCGCAAACGGCTGGGAAAAAGAGTTTTAGGGCTTATCTAAGCGCCATTCCCCCGTTGGGGCTGGCAAGGGCAGGCATGCAAGACCCCCGACGGAGGAGGCTCAATCGTGAGCGGACAAGACGTGGATTTACACGCACGTTTCGCAGAAGCCCGAGCAGCCCGCCGGGCCGCTGCATCGTTCCGGTTCAGGCCCAGCGGGCGATGCGGCTGTCGAGCTGGAAGAACTGGCCGGAGATGTTTTGCGTGCCGGCGAGAAAGGCGGTGAACCGGGCGACTTCAGCGAGGTCGTTGAGCCGGCCCAGCGCGTTCGCCGTGGCAAAGGTGTCGAGCTGCCGGGGCGACAGGCCCGCCGTCATCGGAGTGGGCAGCACGCCGGGCAGGAGGGCGTTGACGCGGACGTTGCGCGAGCCGACCTCCTTCGCCAGCGCGGTGGTGAGCCCGAGCAACGCGGCCTTCGCGGCGGCGTAGTTGACCTGTCCGCCGTTGCCGGTGCGCCCGCTGAACGAGGCGATGTTCAGGATGTGGCCGTCGCGCTGCCTGAGCATCGGGCGCAGGACGGCCTGCGAGCAGAGGAACGCACCCTTGAGATGCACGTCGAGGACGCGTTGCCAGTCGTCGTCGTCCAGCTGCCACAAGGGGCGGTCAACGGTGATGCCCGCGTTGTTGACCAGCAGGTCGATGCGCTGCCAGCCGGAAGTCACCTTCGTCACGGCATCGGCGACGCCTTCCCGCGAGGTCACATCAAGGGGAAGCGGCCACAGGGAGTCGGTCTTCGTATGGGCATTCCCGTGGTGGAAGCCGGCGGCGACGCGCCAGCCTTGCGCGAGAAACTCCGCGACAAGGGCCCGGCCCAGTCCACCGGATGCGCCCGTGATGAGCGCGACGCGCGAATGGTCAGGCTGGCTCATGTGCATTCGATGGCCCACTCGCCGCCGATCATCACGCCCGCCACCTCGGGAGCGGAGCGGACGACGGTTTCGGAAGCCGCCTTGAGCGACGCGTCGGAACGCAGCACGAGCAGGTCGGCGTGGGCGCGGCGGGTGAGTTCGCCGGCCTTCCCACGCAGGCCGAGCGCGGCGGCGGGGTTGCGGGTGACGAGATGGAGAAGGTCTTCCGCCGGCAGCCCGGGCTCCTTCGCGGCGAAGGCACGGAGTTCGGCGAAGAGGTCCAGCCTGGGTTTGCTCCGGCCCTCGCGCGCGATGCTGGCGAGGCTGTCGGTGCCCAGGCAAAGATTCACACCGGCCTCGCGGAGTTCGGCGAAGGGAAAGGGCGCGTGCTGGAAATAGGCGTGGCTGCGCGGGCAGTGCACGACGCCGGCCCGGGCACGGGCGAGGATGCCGGCGTCTCCCGGCGCGAGGTGGTTGACGTGGACGGCGAGAAAACGCGCGTCCAGCAGGCCGAGCGCGGCGAGCTGCTGGACGGGCGAATGCGTGCCGCAGTCGCCCATGTCGCGGCCGTTCTTGCGGAGCCAGTTGAACATGGCCCCGCGCCCGTGGCGGAACATCTCAAATTCCAACGCGGACTCCGCAACGTGCATGGTGAGCGGCCAGCGGGCCCGGTGGGCCGTGCGGCGCGCGAGCTTCAGCAGCTCGCGGTTCGTGGTGTAGAGCGCGTGCGGGGAAAGCGACGCGCGGTTGCGGCCCGGCGGAAGTTCGCGGATGCGCCGCACCGCCTGGCGGAGGAGCGCGGCGGGCTGCTGACGGCGGCGGACGCTGATGAGTTCCAGGAAGGAGCACACGCGCAACGGCGTCGCCGCCCACACGTCGGGCAGCAGCTCGGGGACGGCCTCGATGTCGCCGACGGTGGTGCAGCCGGAGCGGAGCAGCTGTTCCGCGCCGCACAGCCACGACTGGGCGAAGTCGCTGTAGCTCCAGTCCGCCTTGAGCGCGACGATGGCCTGGATCCAGTCGAGAAAGGACTTTGGCGGCGGAATCGCGCCGGCCATGTCCGTGTAATCAAGGTGGCAGTGTGCGTTGACGAGTCCGGGGAGGACGATGGCTTCGCCAAGATCGCGCACCGCACCGCCAGCCTTGGGACGGAGGTCGCGCCAGCGCCCGACGGCGCTGATCCGTCCCCTGGAAATGGAAACCGCGCCGTCCTCAATCGCCGGCTGGGACACCGGGATGACGATTCGGGCGCGGTAGGTGACGGGCGGCGGCTGGGCCATCAGGTGGCGCGGCGGCGCTCTTTGCTGCGGGCGGCGTCGGTGTGCTTCTTTGCCTTGGACTTGCTGTGACGCTTGCGGATTTGCTGCTCGATCTTCTTGGTGACGAGGTCGATGGCCGCGTAGAGGTCGGCCTCGTGATCTTCAGCGAACAGGTCGGGGCCGCGGACGCCGATGCGCATGGAGCAGCCGAAGGCCTGGGCGGGATCACGGGTGTCGTCGTGCTCGATGGTCACGCGGGCGTCGATGGTCCAGCGGTCAAGGTGCTCGATTTTGTCGAGGCGATGGAGGATGTGAGCCTCGATGGCCTTGGTCAAAGTCACGTTGTGGGTTGAGAGAATCAACTTCATGGAGAGAGCTTGGAGTCGGGTGGGCTGGAAATCCAGCCGGGAATTGGCGAAAGCCCTACTTCCGCCGCCACTCCACCCTGGGCGGCTCCGGCAGGCCCTGCGCCCGCAGCGCGGTGCGGAAGTGCATCTTGGCCACGCGCGCCAGCGTCCCGACGCCGTGCTGCCCGACGATCTGCTTCGCCACCCTGTCCACGGCGGCGGACGCGCCCTTGGGCAGTTCCACGCCGATCTCGCGGCCCATGGCCGCCAGACGCGTGACGAATTCGTGCCGCGCCAGGATCGAGGCCGCCGCGACGGCGAGGTCTTCCTCCGCCTTGTGCCGCTGCACGACCTTGAGCGTCAGGCCGCGCGACTTCGCCTCGCGGGCGACGGTTGTCTCGGTGGCGGCGAACTGGTCGATGATCGCGTGCGCCGGCGGCGGGTTCAGGTGATGGGCGGGCGCAAGCAGGGCGAGGATGGAGTTCACATGGCCCTTGGCGAGCAGCGGGTTCAGGCTGCCGATGTCGCGGTAGCGCTGGTTGTAATTCACGCCGCCGAGCGCGAGCACCTCGTTGTGGCAGCCGGGCGTCTCGCGGATCACCTTCGCCAGGTCGGCGATGCGGCGGTCGCTCCCGATGTTCTTCGAGTCCTGGATGCCGGCGTCCTTCCACGCGCGAACCACCTCTTCGTTCACATACACCGCGGCCACGCACAGCGGGCCGAAGAAATCGCCCTTGCCCGATTCATCGACGCCGATGCGCGCCGTGAACATCTCCGGATGCAGCACCTCTTCGTAGCCGAGTTCGGCCTGCTTCAAAATCTCCGGCTCCAGCACGAACTCGACGAACTCCTGCGTGCCTTTGCCCTGCACGACCAGCTTGCCGCTCTCGAAAAAGACGACGTTGAGCTTGTCCTTCTCGCCCGCAAACCGCGCGTAAGGCACCGTGCGCGGCTTGAAGCCGTGCTCGCGCAGATGCGCATCCAGCGCGGCGGCCTGTTCGTCCGTCAGCTTGCATGTGTGCATCGTCAGCGGTTTCACGCGGGGAGTTTCGGGTTTGGCGTTTCGGGTTTCGAGTGCAAACTGCGCGCCGTGACGCGACCGTCCGCCAGTTCAAAGTTCAAGGTTCCAAGTTCAAAGTCGCGCCGTCTCCTCGTTCATCCTTCATCCTTCATCCTTCATCCTTGCCTTGTTCCCGCCTTGCTCGACTGGTTTGCCACCGCCGCGCGCGACCTGCCCTGGCGGCGCACGCTCGATCCCTACGCGGTCTGGGTTTCGGAAATCATGCTCCAGCAGACGCAGGTGAAGACGGTCATCCCGTATTGGGAACGCTGGCTGCGGGAGCTGCCGGATGTGGCCGCGCTCGCCGCCGCGCCGGAGCAACGGTTGCTGAAACTCTGGGAGGGCCTCGGCTACTACACGCGCGTCCGCAACCTGCAGAAGGCCGCGCAGCACATCGCCGCCGTCCATTCCGGACAGTTCCCGCGTGACTTCGACGCCGTGCTCGCGCTGCCGGGCGTGGGCCGCTACACGGCAGGCGCGATTTCCAGCATCGCCTTCAACGCCCCAACTCCGATCCTTGACGGCAACGTCATCCGCGTCCTCGCCCGCCTCTTCGCCATCGACGGAAACCCGCGCGACGGGGCGACCAACGAACAGCTCTGGCAACTCGCCACCCAGCTCGTCGAAGCGGCTGCCGCCTCTCAACTCTCAACTCTCAACTCTCAACTCCTCTTCGCCGGCCCCTGCTCCGCGCTGAACCAGTCGTTGATGGAGCTCGGCGCAACGGTCTGCACGCCGCAAAACCCGCAGTGTCCGCAGTGCCCCGTGCGCGCCCGCTGCGCCGCGCATCGCGAGGGCCGCACGAGCGAACTGCCCCGCCTTGGCCCGCGCGCGACGGCGACACGCCGGACGTTTCACGCTTTCATCGTGGAGCGCGGCGGGAAGTTCCTCGTGTCGCAACGGGCTTCTGGCGGCGTCAACGCGGGCCTGTGGGAATTCCCCAATCTCGAAGTCACGGAGCCGGCCGGCACCCCGGCGTCCTCGCTCAAAAAACTTTTGGCCATCGCCGCGCGCTGCGAGCCGCTGGGCGAAATCAAGCACTCCATCACCCGCTACCGCATCACGCAGAGCGCCTTTCGCGTGCGGATCAAAACATCTCCGGCCGCCACCGGAGCTCACGCCCGCTGGCTGTCATTGGCGGAGCTGCACGCGCTGCCCTTCACGAGCGCGCACCGACGCCTGGTGTCTCTCGTCACAGCGGGCGATGGCGGCAGACCCCGCCCGCGGGCCGGCGGATAGGGCGCATCCTGACATTGCCCCGAAGGAGCGCGGCGTTCACGCCGCAGCAGGGTGGGTGGCGCAGAAACCGCCCGTATTTGCCGGGGCGTTTCGTTCACTTGCGGCCTTCTGCGGCGTGAACGCCGCGCTCCGGGGGGCAGTGCCCGCGAATGCGCCCGCCGGCAGGTAAACGGCAACTCCGGGCTTCGCGTCCGCGCCCGCCTCTGCCAGGGTGCGCGTGTGGGCATCTCGCCGAAACAGTTCGAGCAACTCCAGAACCGCGTGAGCGGCGCACGGCGGCGCACAACGGCATCCATCGCCAGCGGCGCACCGCCCGTTGCCGCACGGGTGCACGAAGTTGTTTTGGGCGTGGACCCTTCGCTGCGGGGGACGGGCTATGGCGTGATTCGCCTCGCCAGACCGGAACCGGTCACGCTGGCGCAGGGAACCATCAACTGCCCGGCGGGATGGGAACGCTCACGCTGCCTCGCGAAGATTTACACGGTTTTGCGCGACGTGATCCGCGAGCATCAGCCGACCGTGTGCATCGTCGAGGGGCTGTTTTTCGCGCAGAACCTGCAGACGGCATTGATCATGGGAGAGGCCCGCGGTGCGGCGCTGGTCGCGATGGCGGAGGCGGGTCTGGAGATTCAAGAAGTCGCGCCCCGCAAGGTAAAGCAGGCCATCGTCGGCTACGGCGCGGCGCAAAAGCTCGCGGTGGCGAAGATGGTGCAGCGCATGTTGAAGCTGCCGGAGCTGCCCGATCCCGACGCCGCCGATGCGCTGGCACTGGCGCTCACCCACGCCCAGACCGCAGGCCGCCACTCGCTGACCGCTCCGAAAAGGATTTAGGCCGGACTCCGAAGCGCGAGCCCGCGAAACACGCCAAACAGGCGAAAAGGAAAGGCGTTTGGCGAGGACGCACGAGAAACTATTGTCCGGCCAGCTGGGCGGAGGCTCATACCAATTACCGGTGAAATCTGGTTGAATCCAGGCGCAGGGAACTGCGCTCCTCCCCCTCCCTTTGCGGAGCAAGGGGAGAGGGCCGGGGTGAGGGGTTGGCCGCGCCGGCGTGGGTGGCACACACCTCATCCGGCCTGCGGCCACCTTGCTCCCCTCGCTCCGCGAAGGGAGAAGGAGCAACCCGGCCACCGGTGCCAGTTCCACCAACCTTCACACGGAGTCGGTATCACACGTTTGATCGTCTTTCGCGTGTTTCGCGGGCAACCCTCCGATACCCGGGCTTGACCGTTCCCGTTCCGGTCGGCAGCAGACGCCGCCGCACGGCACGCGGGGTTCCGACGCTCCTACTTCTCAATCCGCAGCACCCGGTTGTTGTAGCTGTCGGTGATGTAGAGCGTGCCGTCACGATGGACGGTGACTCCGTGCGGACGCGCAAGGTCGCATTCCAAGGGCGAGCCGCCGACGGCTCCCCTGCCGTGTTTCCCGGTGCCGGCTACGCGGACAATCCTGCCGTCCCCGGGCGTGAACTTGCGGAT
>JBAYGL010000330.1:0-6340 GCA_041666725.1 Limisphaerales bacterium | reverse complement strand
TTCGTGGGGAGTTTGAGCGTGTCGGCCGGCAGGTTTATTCAGGCGAACCGCCGTCCGATTTTTGGTGTGCACGGCCCTTTCCGATCGGAGTGCCCGGAGTCAAGCGGCGCGGTGGGGCAGGGGAGGGCGCATTCGCGCACCGCCCCGGAGCGCGGCGTTCACGCCGCAGAAGGCTGCGAGCGAACGAAACGCCCGGACAAATACGAGCGGTTTCTGCGCCACCCACCCTGCTGCGGCGTGAACGCCGCGCTCCTTCGGGGCAAGATGCGCCCGGGCGGGATCAATCCGCTCGTAACGCCAGAGGTTCAGGCGCGGGTGAGCAGCAGGGCTTCAGCCAGCTTTGCCAGCTCACCCGCCATCCGATCCACCGTGAAGTGTTCCGCCACTGAGCGGCGTGCCGACTCGCCCAGCGTCCGGAGCCGTGCGGAGTCGAGCAGCAGCGCCTCAATGGCCGCCGCCAGTGCCGCTGCGTTCGCCTCGGCGATGATGCCGCCGCCCGTGGCCTCGATGAGTTCGGGGAACGCCGCGTGACGAGGCTGCACGACCGGGACACCTGCCGCCATTGCCTCGATGAGATACAGGCCGAAGCCTTCGCCGTAGAGCGCCGGCACGGAGAAGACGGTGAGCGATTGCAGGAAGCCCACCTTTTGCCCGCGCGTGAGGTTCGGGTGAAACTCAACGTCGCCCAGGCAGCCCGCGCGGCGGAGATGTTCCTTGAGCTGCGCGACAAACGGCTCGTCGCCGGGGCCGCAGCCACCGCCGATCTTGAGCTTCAGGTTCGGCACGGCGTTGCGATGCTTCAGCTCGATGAACGCCTCGACGAGGAGATCAAGGCCCTTCTCGCGGCACATGCGGGCAAAGTAGCCGAGAGTGGGGGCAGTATTCAGTGAGCAGTGTTCAGTGTTCAGTGCGGAGGCGTTGGTGGCACGCGCCGCTTCGGACTGATTACTGAACACTGAACACTGATTACTCCCGTATCCCTCCAGACTGATGCCGTTGAAAACCACCTTCACTTTGTCAGCCGGCAGGCTCAACCGCTTCGCCATCGTGTCGCCGAAGTAACGGCTGGGCGCGATGAAGAGGTCGCAGTCGCGGCAGCGTTCGGCCAGCAGTGCCCAGACCTGTTCGCGGTGCGGGCTGGGCATGGCGTCAAGGAAGGCGTCCTCGCCCTGAAGGTTGCAGATGATCCGGCAGCCCAGCTCGGCTTTCAACCGGCGGGCAAGGCCGGCCAGCATGGCGTTCGAAAGCATCACGATGTCCGGGCGCGGCTGGGTTTTGAGCCAGGCGAGCAGCTCGTCGAGTTCGCGGGCCTGATGACCCTCCTCGCCGCGCAGCATGGAGAGCGTGAGTTCGCCCACGTCGGCGGCACGGGTCTTGGCGGCGCGCCCGGCGGCCAGTTTCAGCAGCGCGGGCGAGTCCAGAAGTGAGTGGAGCCAGTTCGGAGCCCGGCGGAAGAACGCGGACTGCTGCTGGAGATAAACGTTGATGCCGCCGAAGAAGGTCGGCGTGCCGGCGGCCTGGCTTTCCTCGTCCAGCGTCATGGGCAGGTAGAGCGGCACCATGAGCACGTCGTGCCCCTGCCGGCGCAGCGCGGCGACCAACGCGTTGTCACGGAAGCAGTTTCCGCAATACATCCCGCCCGCGCCGGGGGTGATCTGGACGAGGTTCATGAGGAACTTCCAGCCACGGATGAACACAGATGGAACACAGATGAGGAGGTATCAGGTTTCCAGGAAAGCAGGAACGGAAGAAAGAGCCGGTGAAGCCAGCCGCTCTGGACTTCCTGGCCTCCTGTTTCAAATCTGTGTTCCATCTGTGCCAATCTGTGGCAAAAACTCAGGCAGCGACCGGGCCAAGCAGGGGCCCGCCGACGGGCAGGTCATCCGGCAGCGGCACAAACTCCCGGATTTTTGTCCACAGGCTGGTGAAGTCCTTGTTCACGTCGCCGCTGAGGCAGTCGGTGATTTCGTTCGCGGCGTCGGGATGCTTCATGATGACGTCCTTGAAGGAGAAGTCCGGCGCGTAGAAGGCATAGACCAGCTTGCGCATGTTTTCCACGCCCTGCCGCATCTGCGCCGCGTAGCCGGCGAAGCGCGCGGGGGAGAAGTCGTTCTCCTGGAGCGCCCGGTGGACTTCCTCGCCCGCCATCACGCCGCTCTTGAGGGCCATCATCAGGCCGCTGCTGAACACGGGATCCAGAAAGGCAAACGCGTCGCCCACCAGCAGCAGGCCGTCGGAGCCGCAATGACGCGAGTGGAAGCTGTATTCGCTGGTGACGTGGTAATCGCCGGTGGATGCGCCGGTGGAGAGCTGATGCTGGATCCAGAGGTTCTCCCCGACCTCGCGGTGGAAGATGACCTTGGGGTCTTTTACGCCGCCGCGCGTGAGATATCTGCCCTCCGCCACCACGCCCACGCTCACCATGTCGTTGTGCTGCGGGATGTGCCAGAACCAGCCCTTCTCCGGCACGAACGCCACGGTCGTCTGCCCCTCGTCAATGCCCGGTCCGCGCTTCGAACCCTTGTAGTAGGTCCATACGGCGACCTTGTTCAGGTAGGGGTCCTTCATGCGCCAGCCGTTGCGCACGGTGCTGAAGGCCTCCTTGCCCGTGCAATCCAGCGTGATCGGCGCGCGGAATTCGACGGTCTCGCCGGACTTCAACTGCGCCCGCACCCCGGTGACCCTTCCGCTGTCGCGGAGCAGGTCCTTCACCACCGTTTCCTCCAGCACTTCCGCGCCCCGGGTCCGCGCGTGGTCCATCAGCATCTGGTCGAACTCCGACCGCAGCACCTGCCACGTCTGCGCCACCGTCTCGCGGTCGTAACGGTTGAAAAAGTAAAAGGGCTGGCTGGCCCGCCCGTCCGGCTGCACGAAGATGACGCTGAATTTCTTCTGAAAGTGCGAGGCCTTCATCCGCGGGATGAGGCCCAGCCGGTCAAGCGGCCCGTAGGTGAACGGGATCAGGGACTCGCCGATGTGGTAACGGGGAAACTTCTCCCGCTCCAGCACCAGCACGCGGTGGCCGGACTCCCCGAGCACCGCCGCCGCGCTCGATCCCGCCGGCCCGCCGCCGATGATGATGGCGTCGTAACTGCCGCTTGTTTTCATACGTGTGCGTAGTGTAGCCGGGTTTCCGGCGGCGGCAAGCCGCGAAGTGGGATGGCGGTTCGCGGGAGGTTCACGCCGGCGGGACACCGGCGGCATTGCGCAGGCTCCGGCCCGCTTCCTCGATCCAGGGCCCGTCGGGCGGCGCGTAGGGCCGGAACGTCTCCAGCAGGCCCTGCTGCCCGCTGTGCAACAGCGCGCGGTGCAGGCCGAGGTCGGCGGCCTTGGGCGAATCACACAGGCTGGCCGAGTCGTTCGCGCTCATCTGGAAGAGCACGCGCAGCTCGAACTCGCCCACGGATTTCCGGCTCAACGCCCGCGTCAGGCTGTTGTAGCTGTCGCAGGTGCAGAGGACGTGCATGCCGGCCCCCGGCCCCTCGGCGATCAGCCGCTCAAAGGCCGCCCCCGGACTCGGCGGCTTCGCCGCGTCCGTCGAAAAACTGAAGTCCTCCTCGTGGCGGAGTTTCTTGAACTTCTGCAGTTCGTGAACCAGCACGAAGCACGGCGCGGCCGGCGCGGTTTCATCCGCCGTCCTCCGGTTCAACTCCGCTGCCAGCTCCGCCATCGCCGCGTCCAGATCGCCCGCACGGACGACGGTGAGCCCGCCTGGAAGCGCCCCGGCAACGGCATCCAAAAACCGCTTCTGCGGCGAGTCCGGTGCGGTTGCCTCGATGAGCACGAGCCGGGTCGGGCCTTGCGCCGCGAGCGCGATCAGTGACGCGCCCAGCATCGCCATCGCCGCCTCCTCGCGCTGGCCCACGATGAGCAGGTTGTTGCCGCTCTGCCGGTGAAACGCCGCCTCGGTCGGCCCCTTGATGGAGTTGGGCGCGCCGAGCCAAACGCGCGGAACGGCAGCCGGGCGCGGTGCGGCAAGCGCCCCGGCCAGCAGCGTGTTGTCCCGCACATCCGCCGGTGCGTTGCCCTCGAACACCACGGTGCCCGGCCCGCGCACCGCCCTCGCCCGGTTGAGCTGATTCACCTTCTCCAGCCACCGGTCGCGCTCCTCGTCCCCGATCCACACGGTCTGGAACGGGCTGTTGCCTTCGACGCTTCCGGCCGAGTCGTTGTAAATGGCCTCGCCCGGGCGCGACAGCAGGCGCGGGGCGGGATTGTTGTCCTCCATGATCAGGGCGGCGTCGGCCTCGTTGCACTGGAGCGCGATGCGCACGACCATCTGTCCGAGCGTCGCCCGCGCCAGCGAGTAGGCGCCGCCGAGCGTTTGCGAGCCGAGGATGACGTGGATGCCGAACGCGCGTCCCTGCCGCACGATGCGGTCGAGCAGGAGCGCCGCGCCCTGGGCCACGCGGTCGTCGGCGACGAAGAATTCCTGGAACTCGTCAATCAGCAGCAGCGTGCGCGGCAACGGCCCGCCGCCCGCGCGGCGGTAGCCCGGCAGGTCCTGTGCGCCGACCTTGCGGAACAGCTCGCCGCGCCGCTTCAACTCCTCGTCCAGCCGCTCCAGCACGCTCAGGCCGAACTCGCGGTCGCTCTCGATGGCCACGACCCGCGCGTGCGGCAGCCGGTGCGCCGCGTAACAGCGGAACTCGACGCCCTTCTTGAAATCAACGAGGTAGAACTCGACCTGCTCCGGGCTGCACCACAGCGCGAGGTCCGTGATGATGACGTGGAAGAGCGTGGATTTGCCGGAGCCGGTCTTGCCGGCCACGAGTGCGTGCTGCCGGGTGCCCTTGCCGAGGCTGAGATATTGCAGCTTCGTCGCGCCGGTGCGACCGATGGGCACGCGCAATTCCTCCGTGGTGTCCACCGACCACACCGCGTCCGCGGCCGGTGCGACGTCGGCGAAGGGGACTTGCACGCGATTGGAGTCCGCGCCGGCCCTGCCCACCTTGTGCAGCAGCTCCGTCGCGATTTCCGGAGCGGGCGGCGGCTCCAGCACGAGCGACACGCCGTGCAGCACTTCGCCGCAGTTGACGAAGGCGTTCCCTTCGCGCCGCAGGCAGACGCTGCCCGCGCGCAGGTCGTCCGGCACGAACTCCGCCTGGGCAAGCTTGCGCTGATCCCAGTGCAGCAGCGTGTAAACGCCGCAGCGCGCGCCGCTGGCCGCGATGCTCATGAGCCGCCGCATGGCCGTGTCCGAGAAGCTCGCAGGAAAATCCGCCACGACGAGGAAGTGGCAGCGTTCGGCGATGCGCCCGGCCTGTTCGTTGTATTCCGCAATGGTCGGGAACTCGTTGCGCAGATACATCTGCGAGACCTTCTCGATGTGTTCGTTGAGGCTGGCGAGCTGCTGCTCGATCTGCGCGGGCTGCGTCCAGATGCGGCTGTTGATGAGCCGCTCGTCGTAGTCGCCCAGGTGCATCAGCCCGGAAAAGCTGCGGCCCAGCTCGACCGGGTCGATGAGCGTGAAGCTCAGCCGGCCGGGCGGGGCGCTGGTGAGCAGGCGGAGGATCGTGTCGTTCAGCGTCGCGATGGCCTGCTCGCGACCGTCGCCCTTCGTCTCAATGAGCAGGGAGGCGAGCTGCGGCACCGTGAGCAGCAGCGGCACGGAAAAGTCCGCCGGTCCCGGGAGCGCGAGCCGTGGATTGCGCGGCAGCGCGCCCGAGAGCCTGGCGAGGTCCACGTCCAGCCGGGCGAATTGCGCGGCGTGGGTGAATTTTTCCGGCGGCGTCCACTGTTGTGCGAAGGCCGGCGACCACGCGGGGAAACTCGTTGCCGCCGCCTGCCGCGCCGCGCCCAATGCCGCGTAAACCGGCTCCACCGCCGCGCGCCACTCGGCGGCCAGCGTCAGCCAGGCGGTCTCGCGCTGGTTGGCTGAGGTCATGATCGTCGTTTCGTTGGAGACGGCCGTGCTGCGAAGTTCCTCCTCCGCGCGGCTTCGCGTTGAGGCCAGCCGCTCCGCGCCCTGGCTCTCGAAGGCTTCCAATGCTCGCGTCCGGCGCTGGTCGTAGCGCTGTTGCGCGCGTTGCAACCGGGCTTCCATCTCCTGCTTGCACGCCGTCTTGGAAATGTCGGTTTCCGCGAGCGCCCGGTTCCACGCGGTCTCGTGCTCTCGTCCGGTGCTGGTCGCACTGGCTTCGATCCTCGCCTCCTCCGCCAGGCGGCGTGATTTGGCCTGGTTTTCCGCATCATCGGCGGTCCGACGCGCCTCGTTGAGCGCGCGGGCCAGCGCGTGCGCGTGCTTCCGTCCGGCCACCCAGCCGATGAGATAGGCCAGGCCGACCAGACCCAGACCCACGGCCGCCACGATGCCCGTGATTCGCAGGGGCAGCCGCTT
>JBAYGL010000329.1:0-6350 GCA_041666725.1 Limisphaerales bacterium | reverse complement strand
CTGGGGCGCGCGATTGGCGGGCTTCGGCTGGGAAGTCATCTTCAGCAGGCCGGAGAGGAGCGGTGTTTCCTCTGGCTTTGTCGCCGGGGACATGGGGGCCATTTTGATCGGGCCGTCCGCAGGGCCGCCGGGAGCCGGTGCCTCTGCGGAGACGGGCATCCTGACGGGGCTGCCGGTTTCGGAGGGTGGCGGGCCGCCGACGGAATCTTCACCGGCGAGGGTGGCCTTGAGCACGTCGGAGACCTGCTTGGGCGTGCAGATGGCCTTGGTGAGGCACTTGTTTGCCCCGGCTTTCCAGGCGGACTGGACGAGTGTGCCGAGGTAGGAGTTGGTGAAGACGACGACGGGGAGGGTCTTGGATTCCTCGCGGCTGCGGATGAACTTGAGGACTTCGATGCCGTTGGCCTTGGGAAGCTGGAGGTCGAGCAGGACGATGGTGGGCAGGTTGCACTTGATCATCTCCATCGCCAGCTCACCGTCGGCGGCGTGCTGGACCTGAAAGCCATCCATCTGGAGCTTGCGCTGGTAGATGTTGGCGATGATGGCGTCGTCTTCGACAATGAGGACTTTTTTCATCGGTTCGACCCGTTCTTCGAGCCGGCGGGCAGTTTTCCTTGATGGTGTGAGGTTGGCAAGATCGCGGAAGGGGTTTCAGGCCGGCGAGGTGGGAATCCTGTCCACCGGCAGCAGGCGGGCCCTATACATGTGGGTGAGCGCCTTCACAGCCAGTTCAATGGGCAGAAACGGCTTGGCGATGATGTCACTGCCGCCGGCCAGCGACGAGCGGGCGCGCACCTGGAAGTCGTTCAGGCCGGTGACAAACACGACGGGCGTGCGCGCGTAGTCGGGAAGCTGGCGCAGTTTCTGGCAGAGCGTGAAGCCGTCCATCTCCGGCATGTCGATGTCCAGAAACACAAGGTCGAAGCGCTGCCGTTGCAGCATCTCCAGGCCTTCGATCGGGTTGTCGAGGCTGACGTAGGCGATGCCCGCCTTTTCCAGACCGGAGATGATCGAGCGGCGCGAGAAGACCTCGTCATCCACAATCAGCGCGAGCGGTGTGGAGCTGGTGTCCTGCTCGGACTGGGCCTCGATTTCGAGCAGACGGGAGAGGAAGTCCATCGCGTGCGCAAAGGTGCGGAGCGAGGAGGAGTTTGCGTTCTGCGGCGCCTCGTGCAGTTCCCGGAGGAAGGCCTCGAGCGCGCTGGAAAGCTGCGCGACCTGCTTGAAGCCCGCCAGCCCCGCCTTGCCCGTGAGCGAGTGCAGGGTGCGATACATCTCGTGCAGCAGCTGCGCGCGCTCCTCGAGCCAGCGCAGATAGGCGGCGTCGCCCTCGCTCTTCACGACGGCCTGCAGGCGCTGCCGCACGTCTACAAGCATCTGCGGCGAGGCCTGCATGAACTGCCTGCGGACTTCGCTTTGGAACGCGTTGTCGCGCTCCTTCTCCGTGGGTGACAAGGCAGCACTGCTTTCCACTGCCGGTTCCGGGACGGATGGCGTGATGGCCGGGGCTGAACCGGTGGCGGCTTTCGCTTCCGCTTCCGCAAGGGTCTGGCGCACCACGTCCACGACCTGGCGCGGTGTGCAGATGGCCTTGGTGAGGCATTTGTTTGCGCCGGCCTTCCACGCGGACTGCACCATGTTGCCGAGGTAGGCGTTGGTGAAGACGATGACGGGCAGCGTGCTCAACTCCGGGGTGGCGCGTATGAATTTCAGCACCTCGATGCCGTTGATCTGTGGGAGTTGCAGATCCAGCAGCACCACGTCGGGGCGGTGCGATTTGAGGGATTCC
The DNA here is from genome assembly GCA_041666725.1 of Limisphaerales bacterium. Classification (GTDB taxonomy): domain Bacteria; phylum Verrucomicrobiota; class Verrucomicrobiia; order Limisphaerales; family SXTU01; genus SXTU01. The sequence continues at coordinate 4,561 of JBAYGL010000329.1, read as the reverse complement.
ATCGCCGTGTGGCCGTCCCCGGCCAGTTCGACGGAAAAATGCTCGGTGACGAACTTCCGTTGATACAGATCCGCAATGATCGGGTCGTCTTCGACAATGAGGATTTTTTTGCCCGCAGACATGCGAGGGGAGCGGGTTAGGCGGGCGGCATGGGCAGCCGGATTGTCGCGGTGGTGCCGACATTCTCGGCGCTTTCGATGGAGAGGGTGCCCCCGTGCAGCTCGATCAGCCGCTTTGCGATGACGAGCCCCAGGCCGCTGCCCTGCTGTTCGTGTTTCTGGCGGTCAAATTGCACGTAGGCGGCGATGTTGCGGAGGTATTCCGGCTTCATTCCCCGGCCCTGGTCGGTGATGACGACTTTGAGCTGCCTGCCCTCGGGGAGGGCGTTGAGTTTCACAGGAGTGCCCGGCTTTGAGAACTTGAGCGCGTTGCTCAGGATCTCCTCGATGATCTTGCTCAACAGGTCTTCCGCGCAGGCCACGGGAGCGTGGCAGATGTCTGTGTGCAGGTCGCTGGCACGTTCCATTGCCTGCGCCTTGGTGCGGGCGACGAGCGTGAGCGCCTCGTGCGCGTCTTCAATGCGCTTGCCACGCATGGCTGCGATTTCCGCGTCGTCGGCGCGGAGGAGTTCAAGCTGCGAGTAGATGAGGAAGTTCTGGATGAGCCGCTGCAGCCGCTGGCCGGACTCAAGGATGTTTCTGCCCATCTCAGCCAGTTCGGCAGGCTGAAGGGTGTCGGCGCAGGTGCTGATGATCTCGCCGTAACCGAGAATTCCCACAAGCGGGGTGTTCAGTTCGTGCGGCAGCATGAGGCTGAGGTTCGCCCGCAGCTCGGCCAGTTTCTTTTCGGCGGACTGCTTGACCACGTCCTGCTTTTTGAGCCGCGCCTCGACCGCCTTGAGCAGCGCGTTCATCGCGAACGGCTTTGAAAGGAAATCATCCGCGCCGAGTTCCATGCCCTTGCGCATCCCGGCTCCATCTGTCTCCCCGGTCATCAGGATCAGCGGAATGGCTGCGGTGGTGGGGTCTTTGCGCAATTCGGAGAGCGCGGCAAAGCCGTCGGACTGCGGCATGTTGATGTCGCTGATGATGAGGTCGGGCAGGGCGGCGCGCGCCAGCTTGAGCGCTGACATGCCGTTGTCTGCATCAATGACCTCATAGCCCTTGAGCTTGAGGACCATCTGGATGGTCGAACGAAGCTGCGCGTCGTCGTCAACGATTAGGATTTTCGGCATGAGTAAGGTGGTGGCTGGTGGTTGACTCACCGCGTTTCCGTTAACATTCGCGCATTCTCTGCCTGGCAGCGCGAGCTTTCAAACTGAAAATGGGCTAGGGGCTTCCCTGAACCCCGGGTCGGGTCACTTTGCAAACCCCTGCACCTTGAGCCAGACGGCCAGATCGTGCGTCCACGGATGCAGCGCGGAGAGCGGCGTCTTTTCGGGTTCCCAGTTGCGCGCCCCGAGGCCCATGCCGTGCCCTCCCTTTTGGTAAATGTGCAGATCAAATGCCACGCCGTTGCGCTGCAAGGCGGCGGCGAACTCCAGAGAATTCTCCACCTTCACGCCCTTGTCCTCCCATGTGTGCCACACGAAGCACGGCGGCGTTGCCTTCGTGACCTGCAGCTCGTTGGACAACAGCTTCACCAGCTCCTCGGACGGCTCCTTGCCCAGCAAATTATTCTTCGACCCGTTGTGCGTGTTCGAGCCCATCGAGATGACGGGGTAGCAGAGGATGCCCAGGTCGGGCCGGCTGCTGGCGTGTTCGATGGGGTCGGCGTCGTCGGCTCTGCCCGCGTCGAAGTGCGTCACCGCCGTCGAAGCGAGGTGCCCGCCCGCGCTGCTGCCCATCACTCCGATGCGCCTGGGGTCCAGCTTCCACGCCCCGGCGTTTGCGCGGACGTAGCGCACCGCGCGGTTCACGTCATTCATCATCACCGGATGCCGGTAGCCTGCGGAACCGAGGCGATACTTCAACACGAAGCCGGCGATGCCGTGCGCGTTCAGCCACAGCGCGTAGTCGCGGCCTTCATGCGACGCCAGCCCGCCATAACCGCCGCCGGGGCAGATCACGACCGACGCGCCCGTCGCCTTGTCCGCCGCCGGGAAAAACGGCGTGAGTGTGGGAATGTCCTTCACCGGATCCGTGCCCAGCGCGCCAGGCGTGTCCTTGGCCCAGAGAGGGAACGCGTCCTTCGGTTGGGCGAGCAGCGTGGTGACAGTGGCGAACAGGAGGACGGAGACTATGAGGTGGTCACGGCGCATTTGACGGAGCGGGAAAGGATTGTTGCTGCGGATGCTGTTGTGTCGGGAGTGGACGCAGCAGGGAGGAAGTGACTTCAAATGTTCAGAGTTTCAAGGGGCCTCTGTGAAGATCCGCATTCACCGGCAGAAGAACAGCACCAGCAGCTGCGCCACCACGATGCGCAGGAGCATCGTCAGCGGATACACGGTGGCGTAGGCGACGGACGGGGCGTCGCTGCCGGTCACGGAGGTGGCAAACGCGAGCGCGGGGGGATCGGTCATGCTGCCGGAGAGGAGGCCGCAGAGATTCAGGTAGTTCAGTTTGCCGAGCAGGCGCGCGCCCAGGCCCACGATCAGCAGCGGCACGAGCGTGATGGCCGCGCCGCAGAGCATCCACTTGAAGCCGTCGCCCTCGCGCAGGACGTGGAAGAAGTGTTCGCCGGCCTTGAGGCCGGCGCAGGCGAGAAAGAGCGCGATGCCCAGCTCGCGCAGGAGCGTGTTGGCGTTGGCCGGCATATACCAGAGCAGCGGGCCGATGCGGCCGATGCGGCTCAGGAGGATGGCGACGATGAGCGGTCCGCCCGCGAGGCCCAGGCGCATGGGCGTGGGCATGTCGCCCAGCTGGAAGGGATACATGCCCAGCAGCACTCCGAGAATGATCCCGACAAAGACGGGGATGAGGTTCGTGTGGTTCAGCTCCTTGACGGAGTTGCCGAAGAACTCGGCGGCGCGCGCGATGTCCGCCTCTTCGCCGACCATTTGCACCATGTCACCAAACTTCAGGCTCAGGTCGCCGCGCGCGCTGAGTTCCACGTCGCCGCGGGTCACGCGCGTGAGGGTGACGCCGTAGCGCCGGTTCAACTGGAGTTCGCGCAGTGACAGGCCCAGCAGTTCCTTCTGCGTTACCACGATGCGGCGGAACGTGACCCGCCCCGGCGCCTGCATGAGATCCTCGGGGGACAGCTTGCCGGCGATGAGACAGAACTCGTCGAGGCTCGCCCGCGTGCCGACCGCCAGGACGATGTCGCCGACATGCAGGATCGTGGTGCTGCCGACGGGAAGCACCTCGGTGTGGTTGAGATGCTTCACGCGTGAGATGATGACGTCGAGCTTGTCTCTGCCCGGGAGCTGGTTGATACGGAGGCCGTTGAAGTTGGGGTTCGTGATGAGGATGTTCCGGCGCTCGACAGGCTCCTGCTCGCTGCGCTGCTCGCGATGGAATGCCTCGGCTTCGACGGCGATGTCGAGACGGAGAATCCAGCGGAGGGCCAGCATCGCGAGGATGATGCCAAGGATGCCGAACGGGTAGGCAACCGCGTAGCCCAGCGCGGGAAGGCCGAGGCGGTCAGGGTTCAGGCCGGGCAGGCTCTTGAGGGCCTCCTGCGCAGCACCGAGGGCGGGCGTGTTGGTGGTGGCTCCCGTGAAAATGCCCGCGGCCGCCGCCATGTCCACGCCCAGCAGCCACGCGACGAGGATCGTGACTCCCGCGCCGAGCAGCACGATGGCGGCGGCCATGAGGTTGAGCGGAAGCCCCTGCCTACGGAGCGAGGTGAAGAATCCAGGCCCCACCTGGACGCCAATCGTGTAAACGAAAAGGACCAGCCCGAAGTCGCGGACGAAGGCCAGCAGGTCCGGCGCGAGCGTGAAATTGAGATGTCCGCACAGGATGCCGACGAACAGCACGCCCGCCGCGCCCAGGCCGACGCCCCTGATCTTCACGCTGCCCAGCGCCAGCCCGAGCGACACCACGCACGCCAGCACAAGCACCGCCTGGGCGACGGGATTCAGGCGGGCGAGGTCAAACAGCGAGCTCATCAGGACAGGGGCGTTTAGAGGTGGAAGCGGAGGGAATGGAATCCCGCCCTGCTGAAGGGGAACTTCACGCCTGGGAGCGGTTGCGCCAAGTGAAATTTCTTTCCGGCTTCGGCCGCCTCAATCACCGCATCACCGTTGCGCGGTTGCGGAATCTGAGGGCAAGCTGCGCTCCGGGGCGACGGAGCCGGGCTGTTTCAGAGTCGAAAAGTTTCCATTTTCACAGCCGTTCACGAAGCCCTCGGTCACGCGCTTCAAGTCCTCCCAGCGCCGTCGGATGTCCCTGGCCTCCGTCTTGGTGATGTGATTGTCCCCGGCGGCGGCGGCGATGCCGCCGAGCATGTCGGCAAACTCCTGCACGATCTGGTTCGTTGCCGGGACGAGCTGGTAGGGGTGCGGCCAGTGGGCCTTTGGGTTGTGGATGAAGAAGCCGCCGGCGCGTTCGCAAATCCACTGGGGCAGGCGTGGATCGCCGGTGCTTTTGATGAGCTGCTCGATGCGGTCGAGCAT
>JBAYGL010000328.1:0-6354 GCA_041666725.1 Limisphaerales bacterium | reverse complement strand
GCCTACGTCGGCTACGGCGTGGACAGCCTCACCGTCGGCCTCGTGGCGATCTGCCGCGTGAAGTTCGCCGGCGAAACCCGCGACGCCGTGGCGAGCCTGTATCCGACCGCCGAGGAAGCCCGCATCACCTGCGCCATCGTGGACGCCGCCGCCAAGGTGCGCGACCTGAACTTCAAATACCTGGCCGAAGGTAAAGGCGCGACCGTCACCGCCCGCTTCGGCCCCGACGGCATCACCATCTGCGATCCGAACCGCGCGGGCGAAGGCGCGGAAAAGGTGTTCCAACGGATTTACGACCAGGCAATCTGAAGCACCTTGCCCGAACCATGCTGTCCTTCTAGGTTCACACCATGGTCACCTTGGAAGAGCCGTCTTTGCGCGTGACTCGTCGCTCCGTTTCCGTCCGGTGCCTGTATTTGTGCATGGCAGTGCTGATCGCGGCTGCGATGCCAGGTTTGGGACAGGTGGATGCCAAAAAGAAAAAATCGAAAGCCGCCCCGCCACGTGCGGCGACGCCGGCAGAGCAGGAAGCCGTGCAACGACTTCTCGTCATCCCTGAAGCCGCCGATGGCGTAATCCGGCTGCCGCTGCGGTTCGTCATCCTGCGTAACCTGCCCGTGACCGTGAAGGGCGTGAAGCTGGGCTCGTGGGTCACCTCAAATCATCTGGCGCAGGTGGTTGTGCCAGAATTGAACCGCATCTGGCGGATCGCGCGGATCGAATGGGCGCTCGAATCGGTCGTTGACCAATCCATCGGCGTGGCGGATGCCGCCGCCAAGCAGTCGGACATGCAGGCCATTCTGAAGAGCCCGGCCACGGATGAGAGCGGGGAGAAGAGTGGCCGCAATGATCTGATCAGGACGTTCTTCGATCCCGCGCTCGCCCATCCGGTCGCGCACACGATCCACCTCTTCCCGTATCATGGTCCGATGGGACAGGGGTTCGCCGTGCTGGGCGGCAATGTGGCGTATCTGTGTGAGTGGACAGACCGGCCTTCCCGGGGCACGCGCCCGCCGCAGCGCATGCTCCTGACCGAACCGCCGCCGTTTGCGATCGGTTCGCTGGGCCGGACCTGCGCGCACGAGGCGGGGCATCTCTTGAAACTTGTCCACGCCACGGAGCCCGGCCGGCTCATGGGCGGTCCCAAGCGCGACTACGCCCTCGTTGAAACGGAAATCACGACGGCCCGCGAAACAGCGCTCCAGCGGGCGCGGCGAATCCAAGAGTGGGTTAAGTAAGCAAAGCCCGCGTTCTGCTCTCCTTCGGTCCCACCTTGGTGCGTTCTGACGGCACGGGGCCTACGTCGGCTTCGGCGTGGACAGCCTCACCGTCGGCCTCGTGACCGTGTGCCGCGTTAAGTTCGCCGGCGAAACCCGCGACGCCGTGGCCAGCCTGTATCCGGCCGCCGAGGAAGCCCGCATCACCTGCGCCATCGTGGACGCCGCCGCCAAGGTGCGCGACCCGAACCGCTGCCATCATCCCGAAGGGATGACAGCCATTAGCCGGGGGTTGAGGAGCGCATCGCGCGACGACACCCCCGGTGGCCGTTCACAAATGCCCCGCACCCTGAAGGGGTGCCAGAAACGAAGGCATTGTCACCACCCGGTCTGCGACCCCTACAGGGTCGTGCCTATCTTCTGGGACGTTATCCGGGGGTAGTCGCTCGCGTTGCTCGCTCGCCCCCCGGCTAATGGCTGTCAGCCCTCCGGGCTGATGGGTGGGCTACCCCGCTACCGTTATTTTTTCTCCGCTGCCGGCGGCAGACTTGGAACCAGCTTGGGATCGTATTTCGCGCCCTTGGAGACCTGGACGAGCGTCATGCGAATCTTGGTGGGGAAGAACTTTTCGTGGTCGGGGCGTTTGTGGGCGTGGCCGCTGCCGCCGCTGTTGTCCTTGATGACGAGGTGCATTTCCTTGATGCCGTCGCTCCAGACGATGTCGTCGTTCTGCCAGAACTTCGTCATGGCGACGTCCTTTTCATACACGCCCTTCTCCTTGTAAACGTCGGTGCCGATGCAGCCGTAGCCGTGGCGCTGGCCTTTGTTGGGGATGTAGCAGACGCTCCAGGTGGCGGGCTCGCCGCCGGCGGGTTTCTCGATGACCTCGATGCGCACATGCACGGTGCCGTTGCGGTAGTCCACGGGAGCGGTCCAGTTCTTCGGGCGCTGGGCGTTGAGCATGGGGCCTTTGACGTAGTAGTGCGATGGGTTCGGCTTGGCGTTGTCGGCGTCGGCCTTGGTGAAAGGGAAGGTGACATCGAACAGCACGAACTGATCGGCGTGGCAGAGAGTCACGCTGATCAGCACCACAAGGAGAGACAAGCGCGTGGCGCGGTTTGGGAGGCTGGCTGGCATAGGATTGATAGTTGTGGTCGGTGCCCGGACTTGACGGTGTAAGACGAGGATCGTGCGGTCAACGGAGAATGATGTTTGCGTTGAATTCAGCAGCGAGACCCGCGAGGCGATGGCCAGCCTGCAACCGACCGCCGAGGAAGCGCGCATCACCTGCACCCTCGTGGACGCTGCGGCGCGCGTGCGCGACCTGAACTTCAAATACCTATCCGAAGGCAAAGGCGCGATCATCACCGCCCGATTTGGTCCCGACGGCATCACCCTCTGCGATCCGAACCGTGCGGGCGAGGGAGCGGGGAAAGTGCTTCAGGGGATTTACGACCGGGCGATTTAGTGGTGCCAGCATGATCCGGATGCTAGGGTCGCGTGCGCTTCTTCGATGACCGCACGGATTGCCAATATCGCGACGTTTACATGCCGCTATCCTGTCAAAGGGCGCTTCAAGTTTTTCGGCGCGCAGGATGGCAGGGTGCCCACGCGGGACACCGTCGTGGTGAAGATCACCGATGACGCCGGAAACACCGGCTGGGGCCAGAGCGTGCCGTCGCACACATGGAGCTACGAGACCATTGAGACGGTGACGACAACCGTGAACCGCCATCTCGCACCGGCGCTCATCGGCATGGATGCGTTCGACACCGGGGGCATCTGGCGCGTGATGAACCGCACCATCGCGGCGTCCTTTTCGACCGGCCAGCCGATCTGCAAGGCGGGCATCGACCTCGCGCTGTTTGACCTGACCGGGCGCATCCTGAAACAAACCCCTGCCCAGCGCTGGGGCCGGACCGGCCGGGAAGCCATCACGTTGAGCTGGACCATTGACGCCCGCAGCATCGGGGACGTGGAAAGCAGCCTCGCCGAAGCGGAGTCGCGCGGCTTTCGGAACTTCAATGTGAAGGTGGGGCTGGACGCCGCCCTCGATGTGTTCGTGTGCCGCGAGATTCGTCATCTTGCTCCCGATGCGTTCGTCTGGGTGGACGCGAACGGCGGCTACGATCTTGAAACCGCGCTTGGCGTTGCGCCGCAGTTTGCCGACCTCGGCATCGCGGCCTTGGAGCAGCCCCTGCCGGCGAACCGGCTGACAGGATACCAGCGTCTCCGGCGGCAGAAGGCGCTGCCCATCCTCATGGACGAAGGGGTCGTCTCACTTGCCGACCTTGAGGAATTTCATGAACTCGGCCTGCTCGACGGCGTGGCGATGAAGGTTTCGCGTTGCGGCGGCCTCACGGAATCGCGTCGCATCATCGAAGCCATGCAGGACCGCGGCCTGCTCTTTTTTGCCAGCGGCCTCACTGATCCGGATCTGGCCCTGGCGGCCTGCGTGCATCTCTTCGCGGCCTACGACCTTCCTCATCCCGCGGCACTGAACGCTCCACAGTTTCTCAGCGGCACCATCCTGCAAAATCCCCTGCGCATCGAGGGCGACCAGGCGTTCGTCCCCACCGGCTCCGGACTCGGCGCCGAGGTGGCGGAACCCTGCAACTGGCCTGCGGGCAAAGCCGCCTGACCCCCTGCCCCATCGTGGACGCCACCGCTCTGCCGCGCGACTGAAGCCCGGACTACTGACTGAATTGCAATTCACAGGAGGGCACGCCCCACTAATTGCAGCTGGCCTCGCCTGTGGTATCGTTCCCCATGTCAGCTTCGACGCGCTGTTTCATTCGGTGCTGGCGGACCAAAACGAAAACCAAACAAATCCATGAGTGCCACACATCTGCACCTCCTCCTCAACCACGTTCCCGTGCTCGGCACCGTTTTGGGCCTGGGACTCCTCGCCTTCGGCCTCTGGCGAAGGAGTGACGAGCTCATAAAGGCAGTGCTCGGCATCTTTGTCATCGTCGCCTTGACGGCCGTGCCGGTCTATCTCACCGGCGAACCCGCCGAACACGGGGTCAAATCACTTCCCGGTGTTTCCAAACCGCTCATGGAGCAACACGAGCAGGCGGCCGCCGTCGCTTTCACGGGCGTGCTGACGCTGGGCGTGATCGCGCTGGCCGGATTGATCTGGATGCGGCGGGGCAGGCTGGCACCCGGCTGGTTTGGCTCTGCGATGCTCGGGGTGGCGTTGATTGTCTGCGGCCTGATGGCGTGGACGGCGAACTTGGGCGGTCAGATTCGGCATACCGAGATTCGCCCGGGCGCGAGCACACCTGCGGCCGCCGACAAGATGGAACACGATTAAGAACCTGCCGAACAATGGAGGAACAATCCTTGCGAACCGAACCGAATGAGTTGGTTTTTTAAGCATCCCCCTCCTCTGCGGCCCGGACAGTTGGGCAACATCCAGGCCGATCACGAATCGGACGCAGGCCCCGGCGCTGCGAACACCACCGTCAACGTCCCCGTTGCCCCGCCAGCTCCGCACGCGCTACGTTTCGTCCATGCGCCGCCGAGTTCGCTGTTACCGTCCGGACCAGCACCCTCGTCGCGATCCGCGACGTCATACCCGCCACACGCTGACAGCCATGAAAACCGTCACCCTCCTTGCCGCCCTTCTCCTCCTCAACTCCGCCCCGCTTTACGCGCAGACCGGCGACGGCCCGGTTGATTTCAACAAGGCCCGGCAACTCATGGAGCGCCAGCGTTCCGGGGCAACGTTGACCGCCGACGAAAAGGCTTATCTGGATCGCGCGCTGGCCGAGCGCCAGAAGCGCCCGGGTGCGGCCTCCGCCCCGGGCGCGGACGGCATTGACTGGCAGAAGGCCCAGTCGCTGTTCCGCCGGAATCAGGCCGGCGAGAAACTGACTCCCGAGGAGGACGCCTACCTCAAGCGGGCGATGGCCGCGCGCAACGCGGGCGGCAGTCGTGGTGGCGGCGGCGGGGCCGGTCAGCGCAAGCCTCCCGAGCGCCTCATCCCGCTCACGGACATGGGGGCCGGGGACCGTTACGAGGGCGAGGACGGCGGCCTTTACGGCGGCGGGAGGAACACGCCGCCCGATTCGCAACGCAAGGCGGCCGAGGCCCAGCTCGCCAAAATCCGAGCGCTCAATGCCGATGGAGAGCCCGACGAGGCCGGCACCATCGGTTTCGTCGCCATCAGCATGTCGAACGCGACGCAGGAGTTCTCGCACTTCAAACGCATTGCCGACCCGTCGCCGCTCAAGTCGGGAAAGGTCACGATCGTGGACTGCGCGCAGGGCGGCCAGGCGATGGCCGAGTGGGTTGCCGCCGATGCGCGACCGTGGGAGGAGGCGAAACGCCGGCTCGCGGTGGCGAAGGTTTCGCCCAGGCAGGTGCAGGTCGCATGGATCAAGCTCGCCAACAAGGCCCCGGGCGGTTCGCTTCAGGATCACGGGCGCAAGCTGGAGAAGGACACGCTGGCCGTGCTGCAGAATGCCAGGACGATGTTTCCGAACCTCCGCATCGCCTATCTCGGCAGCCGCACCTATGGCGGCTACTCAAACGGCGGATTGAACCCCGAGCCTTACGCCTACGAGAGCGCCTTCGCCGCGCGCTGGCTGATCCAGCGGCAGATCAAGGGCGATCCTGAGCTCGCGCCGGCGAGATCGCCCGTGCTCCTCTGGGGGCCGTATCTCTGGGCCGAGGGAGCGAAGGGGCGCAAAGCGGACACGCTGGTGTGGAACCGCGACGACTTCGTCGCCGACGCCGTTCATCCGAGCGAGAGCGGCCGGCAGAAGGTGGCGGACTTGCTCCTGAACTTTCTGACAACCGATCCGCTGGCGAAGACGTGGTTCGCAAAATAGCCGGTGCAAGTTTCCGTCAGAGTCACCCACCCTCGCCTCCAGACGCCGCCGGGACCCTGCTTCACCTGCCGGCGGCGGCCTTGAACTCAAGGTTGTCCACGTAAAACACCGACGGGCCGCTGGCCAGGGACATGATCACGACGCAGTTGAGGGTCTTGAACTTGGGCGAGCATGCCAGGCCGCCGAAACGTTGCGCAGGAACGCCGGGCAGGCGGAGGGTCAGGCTGTATCCGCCGGTCGCGTCCTTGCCCAGCGCGCACTCCACATCGAAACGCACCCACTGTCCGTGAGGCAACTGC
>JBAYGL010000327.1:0-6357 GCA_041666725.1 Limisphaerales bacterium | reverse complement strand
TCGGCTGGCCCGCGAGACGGCACAGCTCATACGCCTTGCGGCTCAAGACGACGCCGCTGCCCTGGCCGATCGCCCCGAGCGCGGCGAAGAAAATGCCGACGCCGAACTGCCGCCGCTCCTCGTGGGTCTCGTGCTCCGGTGCGAGCGCAAGCGCCACGCCGCCGAGGATCACGCCGCCGAAGAGCATCTGCGCCACCGTGAGCGTGGTGCCCAGCCACAGCCACTCCACCAGGCCTGCAAAGGGTGCGGCGAGGCAGTGCACGATGAGGATGGTCAGCCGCGAACCGAGCCGGTTGTAGGCCTGAAAGAGCGACACATCCCCCATCCCGAAGCCGATGGAACCGCTCAGGATGAAGACGTAAAACCCGTCTCCCGCGAGTCCCGAGCCGAACGTGTGGGCCATCGCGGCGAGGAACAATGTGGCCAGCGAAAGCCTCCAGAAGTTTGCCTCCGTGCCCCCCATGAGCTTCCCCACCCGCGCGCCGGAGACGGCGGAGAGGGAAAACAGAACGGTGGCAAGTAAGGCGCCCAGCACGTCGCGCGGTCTTAGCGGCACCGCTCCGGGAAGTCACGAGAATTGGTCCGGCTTTGACGGGACGATGCGGTTGTGCCCGGCCTTCTGTTTAACGCGGAGACGCGGAGGACGCAGAGGAACGCAGAGTTTGAACAGCAAACAGGGTTCATCTATGGGTGGCCTTGGCCGGGCTCCGCTCCGCGCAGCTTTGCGTTCTCTGCAGTGCTATCTCCAAACTTCGTCACTGGCTGAGAAGATTCTTTTCAACGCAGAGGACGCAGAGGACGCAAAGATTGCGCAGAGGCCGAAGGAAAACATCCGTCTCCGCGCCCCTCTGCGGTCTCTGCGCCCTTTGCGTTGAAGCAAGTCATCGGGCCGCTTTGGTTGCGGCGAGAGCCGCGCTGCGTCTCTGCGCTGAAAATGGGGTCGCCATCTTCTGCTGCATCGTTCCGGCTTACGGTTTGACCAGTTCCGCCGCCGTCCACGGGGTTTCGCGGCTGGCGGTGGCTGCGCGGACGGATTTCACATCGGCCGCCGTCACTGCCGGTGCGCCGGTGCCGAATTCCGCGCGAACGAACGTGATCAGGTCGGCGAGCTGCTGGTCTTCCAGGCCGCCCATCGCAGGCATCGGCACTGGATTCAGCATCACGAAGGGCTGGCCTGCGACGATGATGGGCCCGGTGAGGCCGTGCAGGACGATGCGAATCATCCGCGCCTTGTCGCCCTGCACCCAGTCGCTGCCGACCAGCGACGGATAGACGCCGGGCAGGCCCTTGCCCTCGGGCTGGTGGCAGGGCATGCAGGCCATCTCGTAAATCATCTGGCCGGGCCGGGCGGCCTTGGGCGGCGTGGAGACGAGCTTGCGGAGATATTCCGCGTGGGCCGGCCGGTCCAGCTTGAGCTGGTTGGCGGCGAGGGCCGGGCTCCACTGCGATTGCGTGGCGTGCGCGCTCTGACGCAGCGCGTAATCGAGGAACTTGTCGGTCGGCGCGTCCAGGGCCCGGGTGATGATTTCCGCCGTGACGGGCGTGCCGAGATAACTCGCGGCCACGACGGCCTCCAGCCGCACGCGCGGATGTTCGTCGCGCACGCGGTCGGTCAGGAGCTTCGCGGCGTCGGGAAGCCGTCCGGCCCATGCGCCGATCACGCGGGCTCCGTAGGCGCGCACGCGCGGGTCTTTTGCGGAGAGCAGCTTCGCAAGCAGGGCGGGGCGGGGCGACTCGTGCGATTCAAAGACGCCGATGACTTCCAGCAGCAAGTGCTCGTAGCCGGGAGTGGCGGGTGTGAGCCGGGCCACCCATTCGTCCGCCGCCTTCAACACGTCCGCCGCCGGAGCGTCGAAGAGCAGCCGCTTGGCCTGGTAGCGGGTCCAGCGTTCGGGCGAGCGGAGTTGGTCGAGCAGTTGCGCGGGTTTCATCGCGGCGAGGTTGGGCTGTTTCACCGGCGCGCGGCCCTTCGCCGTGATGCGCCAGATCCGGCCGTGGGATTTGTCGCGGCGCGGATCGGCGTAACTGGCCTGGTAGTGGCCGATGATGGGGTTGAACCAGTCGGCGATGTAGATCGCCCCGTCCGGGCCCACGGTCACGTCCACCGGACGGAACTCGGTCGTGATGGACTTGAGCAGCTTGGGAAGCTGCGTGGTCTTGAAACCCGATCCGGCATCCTCGAAGCGGTGCAGCTCGACATCCGCCGCCAGGAAACCGCCGAGCAGCGCGCAGCCCTGGATGTCGTCCGGGAGCGCGCGGGTGCCGATGATGTCGAGCGAAGTGGTCTTCGACGGCGAGTCGAACATCGCGCCGGTGGGATGGTATTGCTCCGGTGAAATGCGATAGGACTTGTCCGCCGAAATCGCGGAGCTGCTGCCGGAGGGGCTTGCGCCGCGCACCAGGCCGGGCACGGTCCAGTAGCCTTGCGGACGGTCGCCGGACTTGTGGAAGACCTGGCCGTGGTCATCAAAGGCCACGCCCCAGCAGTTGGCGCCCGCCATGCCGCCGCCGAAGAAGCCTTCGAGCCGCATCGCGCGCGGGTTCAGCCGCCAGACCGCCGCGCGATCCAGGCGGGCGATGCCCCACGGCGACTCGACGCGCGAGAACGCGTGCAGGCCCTGCGAGAACCACAGGCTTCCGTCCGGGCCGTGGCAGATGCTGTTGATGAGCTGGTGGGTGTCGCCGATGCCGAAGCCGCTGAAGAGCACCCGGCGCGTGTCGGCCTTGCCGTCGCCGTTCGTGTCGCGCAGATGCACGAGCTGGTCGAAGTCGCACACGTAGAGTCCGCTGTCGCCGGGCTCGACGCCCTGCACCATCGTCAGACCCTCGGCGAAGCGCCACGACTTGTCGGCCCTGCCGTCGCCGTTCGTGTCCTCCAGCACGAGGATGTAGTCGGCGCGCTTGGCGCTGGCCTGCGTCTGCGGATACGTCGGCGAGCACGCCACGTAGAGGCGGCCCTTCTCGTCCCAGGAGAACTGCGTGGGCTTCACCACGCCGTCGCGTTCGGAGGCGAAGAGGTTCACCTCGTAGCCCTCGGCCACCGTGAAGGTCGCGAGTTGTTCCTCGGGCGTGAGCGCCTTGGGCGATGTCCCGGTGTTGGCCGGCTGCGGCATGATGAGCGGCGGTGCGGACTCGCCGCGTGCGAGGGTGTGAATCCGGTTGTCCGCCGCCGTGATCAGCGGGCGGTGCCGTCCGAAGGCTTCCTTGAGCGACGGTTCGTCGCCACCGGCCTTGCCGAACAACTGGCTCACGCGGTCGCCATAGACGAACGACCAGTTCGCCGGCCTCCAGGAGTCGAACCAAAGCTCGTTCTTCTGCACGATCGCGGCGCGGAGCGGGTCCAGTTCGGCGGAAAGCTTGGGTTCAGTTCCAAGCTGCCGTGCGGTCATGGCCGCCACTTCGCGCAACCCTTCCGCGATGAGGTGGATGCCGTCCTCGGTGAGCCGGGCCGCGCCGGCTCCGCGCTTCGTCACCGGCGTGAACAGGTCCACGAACACCGCGCCGCGCTGTTTTGCGATGGTGCGCACGGCGTCCACGTAGGCGGCGACGTCGCCGTTGCGCTGCGTGAGGTCAGGCGCGCGGGCGGCGGCGGGCTTCTCAAAGGGCGTCGGCGAGACCAGCACGAGCCGACGCGTGCGCGCGGTGAACTGGTCCAGCAGCCGGTGATACGCCGCAGCGAATTCCGGCAGCCGCTTCACGCCATCGAGCGCCTCCATCTGGCCGAACTGCGCCACCACGATGGTCGCGCCCGCCGTTTCGAGCTGACGCGCCCACGAGCCGAAGTTCAGGTCGCGCCACTGCTCGTAAACCGTGTCCGCCTCCCACGCCATCGAGCGGAAGCGCGGGCGTTGCGCGGCAAAGCCCGAGGCCAGCAACGCCTCCAGCTCGCCGGCCTTCTGCTCGCGCACGAAATTTTCCTGCCCGACGAAGACGACGGTTTCGTTCGTGCCGAGGCGGAATTTTCCGCCGGGGAACGGATCGAGCGGCGCGCCCGGCAGGCCGTCGCCGAAGCGGGAGAGGATTTCCGGCTCCGACGGGACGAGGTCGCGGGGCAGCTCCTCGATGGTGATGTTGCGGAAGGAAATCTCCGCCCTGCAGTTGCCGTGGATCTGGAGCGCGATGAGGCCCTCCGCGTCAATGCCCGTTTCGCGCTCGGTGTAGCTCACCGTCCGCTGGCTGTTGAGGACGATCTGGATCTGCGACCCCGTGGCGAGGACCTCGTAACTGTTCCAGCCCCCGGTCTTTTCGATGCTGGTGACAAGGTTGGTGTCCGCCGTGGCGAGCATCTTCCTCCTCCGCGATTCGTCGTAGAGACAGCCCGAGTAGCCCGCGCCGATGTCAGCCTGGTAGCCGGACATTTCGTTGGGCGGCTGCACGATGCGTTTGCTGCGGAACTGGACGCCGCCGTTCACGAAGCCCTGGGTGCCGACCAGCTTGTATTCGAGGCGCAGGTGGAAATTCCTGTAGTTCTTGCGCGTGGCGAGGAACTCGTTGCGCGGATTGCCCTCCAGCGAGCCGCCGACGATGACGCCATCGCGCACGCGCCAGACCTTGTTCGTTTCCCCCTCCCAGCCGGCGAGCGTTTTGCCATTGAAGATGGTCACCGGCGCGGCGGCGGCGGAGACAACGGCGGCAAGTGAGAGAGCAATGGATAGAATCAGTTTCATTGGCACGGGTGCCCAAGGGCGGTTCTGACAACGGCCAAGTGTCACCTTACGCGACGAACCAGTGCAAGCCGGGAGGCGCGTCAGGAAGGTAATGCCTGGCAAGGTTGTCGGACGCGTCCGAAAGCGGTGCTGAAGCCACCGCAGTTCAAACGCTGGCGCGACTTCCCATCGACCTCGGCCTCGCGAAGCGTCTGGACTGCGGGCGTGTTCACCGCCGCTTTTCCCCGCCCCTCAGAAATCATCCTCGACCTTCACCCGGTCAATCTTGAAACCGCAGATGGCCTTCACCTGTGCTGGCGATGCCACCCGCTCGAACCACACCGCCGAGCACCACGGGTATTGATTGGCCACCGGCACCAGCCCGTGTTTTACCGCGTTCTGGTGAACGTAGTTCAGCCGCGCCAGGTAGCTGTGTTGCAGCGTCAGCTTCGTGTCCCAAAAGTTGAACCAGACCGCCCGGCCCTTCACACCATCCAGCTTGTTCAACTCACGGGCGGAAACGCCGTGGAGGTCATGGAGAAACTCGCCGAGATTGCTCGAGCCCGGATTGCCGCGCGCGACAAAGTGGTAGTGGTTGGCGAACACCGCCCAAGCTTCGAGCTGCCAGCTGAAGTCCTTGGCAAACGAGAGCAGGAGGCGTTCAAGCAAGTCGCGCTTCTCCGGGGTGTCGAAGAGATGATGCCTGTGCAACGTGCTGGCGGTGACGAAGTAAACGGCGTTGTCCGCGAGGCGATGCACCGGAGCGTGCGGCCAGTCCTTCGCGGGCAACCGGGACTTCAAGTTCACGAGCGGGACGGATGGAAGTTTGAAGGAAGCTGGTGCGGGCGGCTCCGGATTCGGTGCTTTGAAGACATCTGGGTTCATGCTGGAAAGCTGTCAAAACCGAATAGCTGGTGAAAGACGAAAGCCCTGGAGGCCAGAAGAAAAGCGGTGCTGAAGCCACCCGCAGTCCAGACGCTTCGCGAGGACGAGGCCGCTGGAGGGCGTGCCAGCGTTTGGACTGCGGGTGGCTTCAGCACCGCTTTCACTAACGCCAGCCAGCGGACGGCCGATGCGCCGATGCGAAGGAGAGGTGGCCTGCGGCAGGACGCAGAAGCCTGTTCGGTCAAGCCGCCCTTTGATTCCGTGCGCCGGGACTCTGGTAATCATCGTTGAGTCAGGCATTTTTCAGGCTTCGTTTGAGTCTGGGTGTTCAGGGAATCAGGCCGCCGCTCACGAGCATTCTCATCTTCGGCCTGTTCTTCAAGCCGGGAGGCGGGGTTGTCCCTGCTCAAGTTTTCCTGACTTCGGACGATACCCCGGGTGTCGCAAGACACGGTTGCCCGCCGCCGCTAAGAGCGGGCAGAGGCCAACGAGCGGTGCCTCAGTCAAACCGCTCAACGGCAGGGATGCCGTGAACAAAAAACCCCCGGCAACGGGGTGACTCATGGAAGGAGTCCAGTATGGTCATCAACACTAACACATCGGCCCAAAGCAGCGCACGCTTGCTTGGGGAATCCTCAGCACTGCTCGCCAAATCGCTCGCACGCTTGTCGTCCGGCTCGAAGATCGTTTCGCCGGAAGATGATGCTGCCGGTTTGGCGGTTTCCATGCGCTTTGACGCGCAGATCAACCGCACCTCGGCAGCCCAGAGCAACGTCAACAACGCTGTCTCATTCAGCCAGACGCAGGATGGTTTCCTCTCGAAGGT
>JBAYGL010000326.1:0-6370 GCA_041666725.1 Limisphaerales bacterium | reverse complement strand
CTGGGGAGAAAACGAGTACGGCCAGACCCATATCCCTGCCGGTTTGAGCAACGTGATGGCCATTGCGGCGGGCGCCAACCACAGTCTGGCGCTCAAGAGTGACGGCACGGTGGTGGCGTGGGGCGACAACAGCGTCGGCCAGAGCACGGTGCCTCCGGGTCTGAACGGAGTTGTTGCCGTAGCGGCCGGCGATTACCACACGTTGGCGCTTAAGGACGATGGCACGGTGGTGGCGTGGGGCTTGAACGGGTATGGCCAGAGCACTGTGCCCGCCGGGTTGAGCGGCGTGGCAGCGATTGCAGCGGGCGATTATCACAGTCTGGCGCTTAAGAACAACGGCACGGTGGTGGCGTGGGGCGACAATGAAGAAGGCCAGAGCACCGTGCCCGCCGGGTTGTCCGGTGTCACCGCCGTTGCCGGTGGGCAGTGGCACAGCCTGGTGCTCAAACGGGGCGCTGTCATCCTGTCCGAAGACTGCGGCCCGCAGTCCATCGCGAACGCCGCCATCAACATCTCCGCCGGCCCGGCGGACGAATCCAGCCAGAGCGTCGGCTTCACCGTCACGACGGACAACGCCGCACTCTTTGCCGTGGGCAGCGGCCCGGCCATCAACGCGGCGGGCACGCTCACCTTCACGCCGGCCACGAATGCCAACGGCACCGCCATCGTGACGGTCGTCGCCGTGGATGACGGCGGCGCGCCCGGCGTGAGCAATTCCGCGCCGCAGACTTTCACCATCACGGTCACGCCGGTGAACGACGCGCCGGCCTTCAGTTTGAGCGGCACGAACGTGATTGTGTTCCCGGGCGATGGCGGGGTTGTGATCCGGGCCAGCTGGGTGACCAACATCTCGGCCGGCCCGGCGGACGAATCCGGGCAGACGGTCGGTTTCACCACCACCAACGGCAACCACGCGCTGTTCATTGACCAGCCGGTGCTGCTGGCCGATGGCACGCTGGAGTTCACCCCCGAACCCACCGCGTCCGGCGTGGTCACGGTGGGGGTGAGGGCTGCCGACAACGGCGGCACGGCCAACGGGGGCAATGACACCGGCGACTGGCAGACATTCACCATCACGTTCACTGCGGTGAAGGTGTTCGTGAGCGATTCACCCGTCGTGATCGCGGGTTCGACTGTCGAGGTGCCCATCAGCCTGGCCGGGATCGGCACGGAGAGCGGCGTGTCGTTCACCCTCACCTATGACCGCCCGCGGCTGGTCTTCATGAGCGTCGCGGTGGAACCCGGGAGCGGCCTGTCGCTGACGTGGACCGAGCCTTACGGCGGCATGATGAACAACGTGGGCATCATCGTCACCAAGGCCGCTGGGGCCACCTTCAGCGCCGGCACCAACGTGATGCTGCGGGTGACGTTTCAGGCACCCGTTGGCACGGCCCCCACGAACACGCCGCTGGGTTTCAGCAGCACCGTGGTGCTGCAGCAGGTGTCGGATGCGACGGCGAACGTCATTCCGAACGTGCTCTACGTCCCCGGCTCGGTGAGCATCATCGCGGTGCCGCCGATCGAAGGTGACGTCGCCCCCCGGGCCGCCGGCGGCAGCGGCGCGGTGACGGTGAGTGACGCCGTGCAGCTCACCCGGTTCGTCGCGGGCTGGGACGCGATCACGGACTTCGCCGCGAACGGCGAATTTCAACGCGCAGACTGCGCACCCCGCGACACACGGGGAGACGGCCGGGTGACGCTAATCGACCTGGTTCAGACGCTGCGTTATGCGGCGGGTCTGGACCCTGCCACGGCTGCCGGCGGTCCGACATTGCAAGCCGCCTCGCTGTCGGTCGGCAGCATGAGGTTGGCAGCCGGCAGCCGCGTGGTGCGCGTAGTGGGCGGCAACCTCGTCTCGGGCCGCGCCAACCTCGTGAGCGTGCAGCTCGACGCGCAGGGCAACGAGGCCGGTGTAAGCCTGAGCCTCACGTTTGACCCGACCGCGCTGACCTTCGTCGGTGCGGCTACCGGCAGTGGCGCCAGCGGCGGCTCGCTCGTGGTCAACAACATGAAGGCGGCGGCGGGAAAGGTCGGCCTCGTGCTCGTGATGCCCGCCGGCACCGGCCTCGCCGCCGGACCACGGGACATCATCACGCTCACGTTCAATGTCGCCGGCACCGGCAGCACAACCATCAGCATGTCGGGTGATTCACCGGTGGCGCGCGAGGTGGCCGACGTGAACGCGAACCTCCTCGGAGCCAGCTTTGCGGACGGCAGCTTCAACCTCATCCTGCCCGCCGGCCTCAGGGCCGCCGGGGTGGAGCGCATGGCGGATGGCTCGCTGCGTCTCGTGGTTGGCAACAGCGATGGCACGCCGATGACGGCGTTGCAGGCCGCAAAGTATCAGGTCCATGTCACCAGCAACCTCGGCGGTGCGTGGACGCCGCTGCCCGACGCCCTGGTGTTCGAGGACGGCGCGCTCAAGATCGTGGACCCGTCGGCCAACGGTGCCGGCCTGCGGTTCTACAAGCTCGTGGAAACGCCGTAAACACGGGCGCGCTGCGGCGCGTCCCTTCCGCTCTAGCGGCCTCGTGTGAGGTTGCGACGGGCTTCAGCGATGAAAATCGTGTGCTCGCTGAAGCCCGTATTTTGCGATCTGCGGTGCGCAAATCTCTGGTGCGGACGCAGTGCGGGTTTCATCGCGCTGGCATCTGAGCGCGGCTTGTCCGGCCGGCCGCAATTCTGATTGAACCATGGGCAATTTGGGGTGAGCCTGCCTGCCAGCAGCCCGCCACGCTAGGAATGTGGTGGACTGGCCAACCACTGGAGCCATGAACCGCATAACCATCAACGGAATCCCGGTGGACGTGTCCGAGGGCACCACGGTGCTCGAGGCGTGTCGCACGGCCGGGGTGGAAGTGCCAACCCTCTGTCACGACGATCGTCTGCATCCCGCCGCCGTGTGCCGGCTGTGCCTCGTGCAGCAGGCCGGCCGCGAGCATCCAGTGCCCGCGTGCAGCACGCCGGCGGCGGATGGCATGGTCATAGCCACGCACACGCCCGAACTGGAGGCGACGCGCCACGCGCTGCTGGAAATGCTCGCGCGCGACTACCCGGCGGACGCACCGGCACGATGGCCGGGGAAGCCCTTTCACCGGCTACTTCTGCAATACAAAGTTCGCCCGGGAGCTGACAGGAACAACCTGGCCGCCGATGCGCAGCATCCCTTCGCCTGCATTCCGGCAACGTCGCACAGCGAAGTCTTCCATGACCTGACGCATCCGTATCTCGCCGCCGATTTCTCCAAGTGCGTCCACTGCCTGCGCTGTGTGCGGATTTGCGCGGACGTGCAGGGACAGTTCGTCTGGCACGCCTTCGGACGCGGTGCGCACACCCACATTTTGCCGGACGGGCCGTCGCTGCTCGCCAGCCCGTGCGTGAGCTGCGGCGCGTGCGTGGACACCTGCCCCAGCGGCGCGCTGGAGGACCAGTCCATCCTCCGCCTCGGCGAGCCGGAGAAGTGGACGCGCACGACGTGCCCCTACTGCGGCACCGGCTGCGAGATGAACGTCGGCACGCGCGCCAACCGCATCGTGCAGGTGAAGCCCGTCCTCGACGCGCCCGTGAGCAAGGGCCATCTCTGCGTGAAGGGCCGTTACGCCTTCGACTTCACCCACGCCGCCGACCGCGTCACCGAGCCGATGATCCGCCGCAATGGGGCCTGGCGGAAGGTGAGCTGGCCCGAGGCGGTCAACTTCATCGCCGAACGGCTGTCCGGCATCCTGAAAAGAAACGGCCCCGACAGCATCGGCGTGCTCGGTTCCGCACGCGGGACGAACGAGGAGAACTACCTCGCCCAGAAGTTCGCGCGCGTCGTGCTCGGCACGAACAACGTGGACTGCTGCGCCCGCGTCTGCCACGGGCCGACCGCCGCCGGCATGAAGGCCACGCTCGGCACCGGCGCGGCGACGAACTGCTTCGACGACATCGAGCGCGCCAGCGCCTTCCTTGTCAGCGGCTGCAACCCGACCGAAGGCCATCCCGTCGTCGGCGCGCGCATCAAGCAGGCCGTGCTGCGCGGCGCGAAGCTCGTCGTGATCGACCCTCGCGCCACCGAGCTGGCCCGTCTTGCGGACGTCCACCTCGCGCTCCATCCCGGCACGAACGTCCCGCTGCTCAACGCCCTCGCCCACGTCATTGTCACCGAGAACCTCGCGGATCCCGACGCCCTGCGCGACCGCGTGGACGACAGCGCGGCGTTCCGCGAATTCATCGCCGCATGGACGCCCGAGCGCGCCGCGAGGCTCACCGGCGTTTCCGCCGACCTGATCCGCCAGGCCGCGCGACTCTACGCGACCGCGAAGCCGGCGATGTGCTTCCATGGCCTTGGCATGACCGAGCACATCCAGGGCACCGAGGGCGTGATGTGCCTCGTGAACCTTGCGCTGCTCACCGGCAACTTCGGCAAGCCCGGCTCCGGCGTGAACCCGTTGCGCGGCCAGAACAACGTGCAAGGCTCCGCGCACATGGGCTGCGAGCCGGGCAACCTCACCGGCTACGTGGCTCCCGAGTCGGCGCGCGACCTGTTCGAAACGGTCTGGCAGTCGCCGCTGCCGCGCACGAAGGGTTTGAACCTGATGGAGATGGTGGACGCCGCCGGCACCGGAAAGCTCAAGGCGCTCTGGTCCATCGGCTACGACGTGGCGCTCACGAACCCGGACACCACCGCCACGCGCGCCGCACTGGAGAAGCTCGACCTCGTCATCGTGCAAGACCTGTTCATGAACGAGCTGGCGCGGGACTTCGGGCACGTTTTCCTGCCGGCGTGCTCGTCGTTCGAAAAAGACGGCACGTTCATGAATTCAGAGCGCCGCGTGCAGCGCGTGCGGCAGGCCTTTGAGCCGATTGGAAACTCGAAGCCCGACTGGGAAATCATCTGCGAAGTCGCGAAGGCGATGCAACGGAGCGCCGGCTTCGATTTCACCTTTCCAGAGCAAATATGGAACGAAGTCCGCCGCGTCTGGCCGGCGGGGGCGGGCATCAGCTACGAGCGCATCGAGCACGGCGGATTGCAATGGCCCTGCCCGGCGGAGGATCATCCCGGCACCGCCATCCTGCACACGAAGAGTTTCCCGCACGGCCCGCGCGCGCCGCTCAAGCGCGTGGATTACGAAGCCAGCGAGGAAGCGTCGTGCGAAGAGTTCCCGTTCCTGCTCACCACCGGCCGCACGCTCTACCAGTTCAATGCCGGCACCATGACACGTCGCACGCCGAACGCTTTGCTCCGCGCCACCGACACGCTGGACCTCGCGCCCGCTGATGCCGAGCGCCTCGGTTTCCACGACGGCGACCGCGTGCGCGTCCGCAGCCGCCACGGCGAGGCGACGATGCCCGTGCGGGTGGATTCGCGGGTGAAGGCCGGCGAGCTGTTCGCCACGTTCCACACCGTCGAGACCTTCCTGAACCGCGTCACCGGCCCGCACCGCGACCACATCACGATGACGCCGGAATACAAGGTCGTGGCCGTGCGGCTGGAGAAAGTGTGACCTATGCCTGAAGTCTTCGGCTTCGACTGTTACTCGCCGAAGGAGATCGCCGAGCGCGTCGAGAACGTCGGCGTGACCAAGGCGAACCTGCCGCTGCTCTCCATGACCGCGCTGGGCGTGCTGGCCGGCGGCTTCATCGGGCTGGGCGCGCTCTACGCCACGGTCGTCTTCAGCGACGCCACGCTGCCTTTCGCCGTCGGACGCCTGCTGGGCGGGCTGGTTTTTTCGCTCGGACTCATCCTCGTGGTCGTGGCCGGTGCGGAGCTGTTCACGGGCAACAACCTGCTGGTCATGGCCTGGGTTTCCCGCCGCATCACGACGGGCAAGCTGCTGGAAAACCTCGTCGTGGTCTTGCTCGCCAACTTCATCGGAGCCGCCGGGCTGGCGTGGCTCGTATCGCTGTCCGGCCACGCGGGCATGAACGGCGGCGCACTGGGCAAGACCGCCGTCGCCATCGCGACCGCCAAGTGCGCGCTGCCCTTCGCCGAGGCGTTTTTCAAGGGCGTGCTGTGCAACCTGCTCGTCTGTCTCGCGGTCTGGCTCGCGCTTGCGGGCCGCACGGTCACGGACAAAATCCTTGCCATCATCTTCCCCATCTCGGCGTTCGTCGCCGCTGGTTTCGAGCACAGCGTGGCGAACATGTATTTCATCCCGCTCGGCTTGTTCCTTAACGGCGCAGCTGGCGCGGGGGCCTTGAGCTGGAGCGGCTTCATTCACAACCTCATCCCCGTCACGCTCGGCAATCTCGTCGGCGGCGCGGTGCTGGTGGGGCTGGTGTATTGGGTGGTCTACCGGCGGAGCGCCTCAACCGCAGCGGGGCAGACGGGACAGGGATGAAGATTCACCAGATGATACCGACTACGTGTGAAGGTTGGTGGAACCGG
>JBAYGL010000325.1:0-6371 GCA_041666725.1 Limisphaerales bacterium | reverse complement strand
TGAACGGAATCGGGAATCGCGCTCATCGCAACATGTCCTTAACGAAACACGCGGCGTTCATCGCCTGCATCATCTGTGCGCTGGCCGGTTCAGCCAGTGCCGCCACCCGGCCGAACATCCTCGTCCTGCTCACCGACGACGTCGGCTGGGGCGATTACCAGTGCTACAACGCACAGGGAAAAATCCCCTCGCCCAACGTGGACCGGCTGGCGCGCGAAGGGATGCGCTTCACCCACGCGCACACGCCCGCCGCGCTCTGCGCGCCGACGCGTTACGCGATGCTCACCGGCAATTATCCGTGGCGCGGACGCGAGCCGGGCGGCACGTGGGGGTTCAACGTGCCGGCGCAGTTCCGCGACGGGCAGAAGACGGTGGCAAACATGTTGCAGGAGGCGGGCTATCGCACGGCCATGTTTGGCAAATCGGGGACTGGCGGAAAACACGCGGACAAGAACGGCGGGCCGGACTTCACGCAGCCGATGTCCGACGGACCGAAGCGCTGGGGGTTTGACTATTCGTTCATCATTCCGTGCGGCCACCAGGCCAAGCCGAACCTGTTTCTCGAAAACGAACTCCCGAGCTGCGGCGCGGACAAGCTGCTGCGGGGCGTGGCCAAGGGAAAAGGCCCCGACGATGCGGATTACTCCGAACCCGGCTGGAAGGCCAGCGAGGTCGGCGGACGCCTGCTCGACCATGCGGAGAAGTTTCTCGATGACGTGACCGCAAGGAACCGGGCGGGCGGCACGAACGCGCCGTTCTTCATGCATTTCTGCGCGGATGGAGCGCATGCGCCCTATGAGCCCGCGGAGGCGGTTCGCGGAACCCCGCTGCGCGACCAGACGAAGATGAACGCCCACACCGACATGGTGATGGAAACCGACGTGCTGCTCGCCAAGCTCCGCGAAATGCTGGAGAAGCGCGGCCTGCTGGACAACACGCTGATCTGTCTCACCAGTGACAACGGCGGCATCCCCAGCGAGCGCCATCTCGGCCACGACGCCGTCGGCGGATTGCGCGGCCTGAAATCCAACATCACCGAGGGCGGTCATCGCGTGCCGTTCATCGTCTGGATGCCCGGCAGGATCGCGCCGGGCGTCCGCCATCAAGTGGTCTGCGCGCACGACATCGTGCCCACCGCGTTGGAATTTGCCGGGGTGAAAATCCCGGACGGCCAGTGTCTCGATTCGGTGAGCCTGCTTCCGGTGCTGCTCGGCCAGCGCGACGACTCGCAGCCGGTCCGGCGCAGCCTGCTGGTGCAATCAGCGCCCGGTCGCGATGCCTTTTACGACGCGGGAATCAAGGGCGGCCCTCTCACGGGCAGCGAAAAGAAGGGCGGAAACCTGTTCGGACATGAGCGCGTGGACAGCAAGTCCGCGAACAAGGCGAAGCGTTCCAACTCCGGGAGCGATGGCATGGCTCACGCATTGTATGAGGGTAACTGGAAGCTCATCGTCGACATCAAGGACCAGCCCGCCGCGCTCTATGATTTGAAGGCGGACCTTGTTGAGGAGAAGAACCTGATCGCCGATCCGGCCCAGACGGATCGCGTGAAGAAGATGGAGGAAACGTATCGGGCGATCCGCGCCTCCAAGAAGGGCAGCCGCTGGATTTCACTCACCGGGAGGACGCCCCTGAAGCAGGCCGCCGTGACAGGTTCTGACAAGGCTGAAGCGGGGCCCGGACGGACCGGGACGGCTCTTGAAAAAGCCGCTCCCAGCAAGGGCGAAACACATGTTTACAAGAAGGTCGGCGATCGCGAATTGAAGCTGACCATCCTCAAGCCCGACGGCTGGAAGGCAACCGACAGACGCCCGGCGGTGGTGTTCTTTCACGGGGGTGGCTGGGTTGGCGGCGGCCCGACCCAGTTTGATGTTCAGGCAGCCTACCTTGCCACGCGCGGCATGGTGTGCGCGCAGGTTGAGTATCGCCTGCTCGACAAGTCCGGCAAAGAACCGCCGCTCGTGTGCGTGCAGGATGCAAAGTCTTCGATGCGCTGGGTGCGCGCGCACGCCGCAGAACTCGGCATCGATCCCAAACGCATCGGCGCCGGGGGCGGCTCCGCAGGCGGCCATCTCGCCGCGTTCGTCGGCCTGGTGGATGGGCAGAGCGATCCGCAGGACGATGCCGGCGTGTCGCCGAAGGCCGACGCGCTCCTGCTGTTCAACCCCGTCTTCGACAACGGACCCGACGGCGGCTGGGGCCATGCCCGTGTCGGCGACCGGGTGAAGGAGTTTTCGCCGGCCCACAACATCAGCGCCGACGATCCGCCCGCGATTGTGTTCCTCGGCCGCAATGACAACCTGATCCCCGTTGCCACCGTCGAGCGCTTCCAGTCGAACATGAAGGCCGCAGGCGTGCGGTGCGAAGCGATCTTCTACGACCAGCAGGGGCACGGCTTCTTCAATCAGGAGCCGTTCAAAACGAAGACGCTCGCCGAGGCCGACAAGTTCCTGGCCTCGCTGGGATGGCTCAGCGGCCCGCCGACGTTGAAGGAGGCTGATTCCACAAGCACCCCGCCGCCGGTGGCCAAAAAGGGGAAGAAGAACGCCGCATCGAAACAGGGAAATCCATGACCGCCACACATTGCCGGGTGCTGAGTGAAATGCCTGCCACGAACGGAATGTGTTTCCCCCCAATCTGAGAAGATCGTTCGCACGAGTTCAGGGCGATGAGTTCATTTCAAACGATTGTTGATGCGGATGCCGAGGCGATGAGCCGGCGTGCAGCCGACCTCATGGTCGAACGCATACGTGCCAGTCCAGACTTGCTCATGTGCGTGGCAACGGGATCCACCCCCACCCGGGCTTACGAACATCTGGCGGAGAAACGGAGCGAAGAGCCGCGGTTGTTCGACCGGATGCGCGTGCTCAAACTGGACGAGTGGGGCGGTTTGCCATCAGAGCATCCCGGATCGTGCGAGACGTATGTGCGGCGGCTGATAACGGGTCCGCTTGGCATTTCAGCCGGGCGCTACATCACTTTCTCGGGCGATGCTGCCGATCCGGCGGCAGAGTGCGACCGCGTCCGTGAACTGCTGCGACAGCACGGGCCAATAGACCTTTGCGTGCTGGGACTCGGCATCAACGGGCATCTCGGCCTGAACGAGCCGGCTGACCAACTCAGCCCCGGACCGCATGTCGCCACGCTGAGTGAGCAGACGCGCCAGCACTCGATGATCCGTGACGCGAACCCGCCGGTGCGTTTCGGTCTGACGCTCGGGATGGGTGATTTGCTGCGGTCACGCCAGATTTTGCTGCTGGTCAGCGGAGCGGCCAAGCGCGTGGCGCTGCGCCGCTTGATCTCGGACCGCCTTGTCAGCACGGTTTTTCCCGCATCGTTCCTCTTGCTGCACGGCAACGTCACATGCCTCTGCGACCGGGAAGCCGCCGCTTGTGCGGTCGAAAGTTCCCCGGGCTTTTCGGAGACATCCCGAAGAACTCCAACGACAGCTTCCTGCAAATGACACTGAAACCACGCGCGGATGAAACTTTCGCGTCGCCCGGCAATCTTGCATCATCCATTCCGCTCACCTCATGAAACTGAAACAAGTCTCCGCAGTCGTTCTTGGGTTCTTCGTCGTCATCGCAGGGATTTCCCTCAGAGCCGCCGGATCGCCGGTGGCCACGCGACCCAACATCATTTTCATCCTCGCGGATGATCTGGGATTTGAGGCGCTGGGTTGCTACGGGGGCGTGAACTACAAGGGGCTGGGCCCGGTGCGCACGCCAAACCTGGACGCGATGGCCCGGAGCGGCATGATGTTCAGGCATTGCTTCTCGAGCCCCGTCTGCTCTCCGGCGCGCTCGCAACTGCTGACCGGCAAATACAATTTCCGCGTCGGCTTCCCGCGCATCATGGGCAAGCCGGGCGTCGTGGAGCAGTTGGATTTCAAGGCGCATCCGACCGTGGCGTTGCGGCTGAAAGAGGCGGGCTACGTCACGGGCATCGTGGGCAAGTGGCATCTCGGCCCGCCCTGCACCAAGGGCAATGAGCCGGAAACCATCCCGCAGTCATCCGAGACGGACACGGATTATCCGCATCCGCGCGCCTGCGGTTTCGACCGGCAATGCCTCTTCACCGGCGGACACCTGAATACTTACGGCGAGCCCAAGCCCGGCAAATACACGCCCGAACTCCTGCAAAAGTGGGCGCTGAATTTCATCACCAGCCGCAAGGGCAGGGCCGAGCCGTTTTTCCTCTACTACCCCGCGCCGATTCCGCACGGCCCGCTTTATCCCACGCCGCTGAATCCGGACGGCAAGGTGGACAAGAGCGACCCCAAGAATTTTCCCTACCTTGTCGAGTATCTGGACAAACAGGTCGGCGAAATTCTGGCGAAGCTGAAAGAGACGGGTCAGAGCGAAAATACGCTGGTCATGTTCGCCGGCGACAACGGCACGTCGCCACCCATGACCACGGTGATGCGTGATGGCCGTGAAATCCGCGGGGGCAAGGGTTCGCCGGCGGACACCGGCTCCTGGGTGCCGCTGCTGGCGAGCTGGCCCGGCGCGATCAAGGCCGGCACCGTGCATGAGGGACTGGTCGATTTCACCGACATCCTGCCCACCTGCCTTGAACTCGCAGGCTCGACGCCTCACAACGGCGTGGATGGCGTCAGCTTTGCGCCGCAGCTTCAGGGGAAACCCGGCAGTCCGCGGGATTGGATTTTCGTTTTCGGGGGCGACCGGTGGTATGCGCACGATTCCAAATGGAAGCTCAACAGCGGCCGGCAGTTGTTCGACGTGAGCGACTCGCCCTACGTCGAAGCCCTGGTGAAACCCGAAAACGACACGCCGGAATCCAAGGCGGCCCGGGTGCGCCTTCAAGCCGTGCTGGACAAGGTCCATCCTGAGAAGAGAGGCGCGGCCAAGTCGAAGTAGCGCGGGTGCCGGAAGATGTCGGAGCCCGAGGGCCGGGGTTGGTGGCGGGCGCGTTGTGGTTGGAGTCTGGGATCAGAAGAATCCGCCCTCAACCTGATCGCTCCCAATGCGAAGTCGGATTTTCAGAGAATGAAAACTATAGCGTTGCTGTTCGCCAGCCTGGGCTCGATCGGATTGGTGGCTTTCGCCGCTCCCGTGCCTGTCGCTTATGAGCCCCTGCCGCTTCGCTCGGTCGAGCCTGCCGGGTGGATTCGCGTGCAGATGACGAACGACGCCGTTGATGGAATGGCCGGCCATTTCATCGAGCTCCGGCCCCGGTATGGAAGCCGGTCATGGATTGCCAAGGACGGCAATCTGGGGGCGGGTGAGATGGGAGGCAACTGGCTGGATGGCTACGTCCGCATGGCGTATCTGACCGGCATCCCGGTGGCGAAAAAACGTGTGGATGATTTCGTTCGTGATCTGCTCGCCTCGCGTGACGATGGCGTTTACATCGGAAACGTGAAGCCGGCAAACCGGTATAACAGCCGCGTGACCGGGGAGCTCTGGATGCAAAGCCGCATCTACGTTGCGCTGCTCGCCTACTACGAGTTCACCGGGGACAGGAACATTCTGGACGCAGTGATCGCGGCGACCCGGCTCACGATGTCGAAATACGGCCCGTCGAACAGCCCCTTTCACCTGACCCCCGAGGAAAGAACCGCCAAGGTCAACGGAAAGACCCCCGCCGTGAACGGCCACTCGCTGATGTTTGTCGATGTTTTGGAATGGCTGTATCGGCTCACCGGAGACCGCTCGTATCTCACGTTTTCCGTTTATCTCTACGAAGATTTTTCCAGCTCGGATGACGTTGAGGAGAAGGACATGCAGACATACAGCCTGCTGAACATGAAGTATCCGTTCTTCTGGCATGGCGTGCACACGGTCGAGCATTTGCGCGTCCCCCTGTTTCTTGCCCATGCCGACGGAAGCCATCCGTATCCGCAGGCCAGCGGGAATGCGTTTGCGAAGGTGCTCAAGCACATCGTGCCCGGCGGCTCCTGCGCCAGCGACGAGGGGGTGATGAACCACCTGCCGATGCCGGACCAGCCGTATGAATATTGCACGACCACGGAGCTTTCCACGAGCCTTGAGTCGGCCCTCCAGAAAACCGGACGGACGAAGTATGCCGACATGATCGAGCGCGCCGTGTTCAACGCCGCCCAGGGCGCGCGCACGCCTGACGGCAAGTGCGTGGCCTACCTTTCATCCGCAACGCTGCCGGAGGCGCTGGAAGACCACGACATTCCGTATTCGGGAAAAAAACGACACAAGCTTTCGCCGGCGCACGATGTTGGTGGCGCGTGCTGTTCGGCTAACGCGGTGAAAATCATGCCTTACTACACCAGCGCCATGTGGATGAAATCAGTGAAGGACGATGGACTGGCGGCGCTGCTGTTCGGTCCATCCAAGGTCCACACCATCGTGAAGGGAGTTCCCGTGACGGTGGAT
>JBAYGL010000324.1:0-6371 GCA_041666725.1 Limisphaerales bacterium | reverse complement strand
GTTCGTTGCAGGTTTCGTAAAACTCCTCCGTCTCCAAAATGCCTCCGCCCCAGATGCGCAGGAGCTGGATGCCGGCGGCCTTCGCCGCGCCGATGAGCCAGCGATAACGCTCGCGCGGCAGGTCGAGCAGGATGTCGGCGGGCATCCAGTTCATGCCTTTCATGAACAGCGGCCGGCCGTTGACGATGAACTGCCAGTCGGCCCAGCGGTCGGTGGTGCGCGGGCCGGGCGTCGGCGTCGTGCGGATGGTGCGGATGCCATAGTCGAACTCCATCGCGTCCTCGGCGTTGCCCTCGCGGATGAGCGTGAGCCTGGCCCGGTAGAGATTCGGCTCGCCCATGCCGTTCGGCCACCAAAGCTTCGGCTTGGGGATGGTGAATGACTGCTTCACGAAGTTGCGACCGGTGAAGGTTTGAAGCGGGAAAGTCTGGTCGAAGGCGGTTTTTCCGGAACCCTTCTCCGCAAGTTCCACGCGCAACGCGAAGCGCGACTTGCTGGGCCGGGGGCCGCCCAAATCGCGCGAACCGTCCACCAGCTGTGAGTTCTTCCACGGATGGAGGCTCAACTCCAGCGAATGCGTGCCGGCGAACACCTCGGTGCTGAGCGTCAGCTTCGCCGCTTTTTCGTCCACCGACTCGGTCACCAGAAACGGGCGTTCCATGTGGCCGAGCGGCACGATCTCAATGCGCGCGCCGCGCCACATGCCGAGCGGGAAAAACATTTCGCCGCCCGTGCCGCCGGCGATGACCCACGGCTTGATGACCGTGCCCTCTGGTCCGCGCGGTTTCCAGCCGGTCCTGCTGCCGAAGTTGCCGGCCTTGACTTCGACGATGATTTCGTTCGCCGCGCCGAATTTCACGTGCCTGCTGATCTCGATGTCAGGCCCGCCAAACATGCCCTCGTGACGTCCCAGCAGCTGGCCGTTGAGCCAGACGCGCGCGAAGTAATCAATGCCGTCGAAGCAGAGAAAAGTGCGGACGTCGCTCTTCTTCTGCGGAAGATCGACCGTGCGCCGGTAATACCAGACCTTCTGGTCCACCCAGTCATATTGCTTCGAGTTCAAGTGCTCGTAGGGGTTTCCGCACTTGCCCGCGCGGTGCAATGCCCACTGGACCGTGCTCGGCACCTGCGCCGCAAACCAGTTTGTCAGCGCGTTCAGTTCCGTCGGGGCATTCACCGCAGTGTCGCGCCAACCAAGCTGCCACTGCCCGTCCAGCGCGATATGCTGCACCCCGGCGCGCGGCGTGATCCGATAGGGCTGCCAGAGGCCGGCAACCGCGTTGGTGCGCGGAGACGGCGCGGCGGCTGCAACGGCAAGGACCGCGCCAGCGAGCGTAGCCGTCAAGAGGGAGGCGATTCGTTTCATTATGGGTTGATCACTCTGGTTTCGTTTCGTGGATGTAGTCCTTCCCGAAGAACATCCTTGTCGCGATGAAAATGAGCGCCGCGCCGAGCAGATAGACGAACGCCAGCGACGAAAGGCCGATGTCGAGGCTGATGTGTTGCTTCACGTAGCCCAGCAACACGGGCGAAGTCGCGCCGACCGTAAATGCGCAGCAGAGCATCAGGCCCGTGGCCGACGAGCGATACTTCGGCGGGATCACGTCGAACAACGCGGCGAACAGGTTTGAATCGTAGAATCCTCGAAACAGACCGAAGCCCGCCAGCGCGACATAGACGACCGTCAAGTTCGTCGACGCGCCAAGCAGCCAGATGAACGGCGCGCCGAGCAGCAGACCGAGGCACTCGATTTCCATTCGGATGGTCCGCCGACGCGGAGCCAGCCGGTCGGAGATGCGCCCGCCTGCCATCACGCCGATGAAGGCAAAGATGTGGTGATAGAGCATTGAGTGCAGCGCCGCGTCCTTCAGGGGGAGATGAAACTTCTCGTAGAGGAACGTCGGCATCCAGGTGATCCAGCCGACGCCGACAAACACCATCCCGCCAAAGGCCAGGCTCAGGAAATAGAACGTGGGTGTGCGCAGGATCGTTCGCAGCGCCTCGCCGAGCTTCACCGGCGGTTCAGCGGGCCGGCTGGCTGGCTGCACCAGTTCCGCGTCGCGGTGTTCATTTCGCAGCCGGATCGCCACCACCAGCGACATCAACACACCGAGCGAGCCGAACAGGTAAAACGTCGCGCGCCAGCCGTGAGCCTGGCCGATCCAGCCCGCCAGCCAGCTGCTCGCCACGATGCCGACGTAGAGCGAGGTCTGATGCACCGCCATCGCCGATGCGCGCGTGTCGCGATGGTAATGGGCGATCAAGGAATTGGCCGCCGGGTAGTAGAACGCCTCGCCCACGCCGGTGGCCACGCTGCGAAACACGAGCAACATCAGGAAGCCGCCGCTGAACCCGGTCAGCAGCGTGCCGACGCTGAAGGTCAGGAGGCTGAAGCAGACGATCCATTTCTTGGTGACGAAATCGCCGAGGCAGCCCGCCAGCGGCACGAACACGCCGTAGAGCAGCGTGAAGGTGGTCGCCACCATGCCGAGTTGCACATCGCTGAGCCCCAGGTCGGCCTTGATCAGTGGCAGCACCGCATTGAAAATCTGGCGGTCACCCTGATTCAGGAGATAGGCCACCCAGAGGATGGCCAGCAGTTCCCATTTGTAGCGAGGGCGGAGAGGATTCATGACACGGTGATCCAAGGCTCAATTCACTTCCGCTGGCAGCTCGAACGGAATCCATCCAGCGCGCTCCACAGGCGCTGCGGCCCGCGCGATTCCACGAAATGGTGCGGCCGATTGGATCGTGGCGGAGGTCGTCAGGAAATTGCGGCCCGAGGTGGTGATGGATGGAGTTGGGGTTTTCATGGTTTTGAGACCACCAATGTGGCGAGCAGGATGCGCGTCTCCTCAAGGGTCTGGCGCAGGCTTTCGGCGGAGCGCGCACGCGCGGGCACCATGTCGGCCAGCGGCGTCTCGTAGAAACGATCCTGAATTGCCTTCTTCGACGCAGTAAACGACGCCGGGCGGGTCCACGGTTTCTTCTGCGATGACCGCATCTGGTCGCCAACCCACGTCCAGTATTCTTCGAGTTCCGGCTGATACACGTGGCGGACCAGTTCGTATTGGTGGGCGCGGCAGTAGCTGTTCTCCGAGTTGCCCTTCAAGGTCTGCTCGGTGTGCGGGTTTAGCGTTGGCTTGATGCCGCCCAGCCCGCCCGCCTTCTCCAGCCGCTTCATGGTCGCGTGGAGCGAGAAGTCGTCGCTGAGCGCCAGCAATTCGCCAAGCTGCTGCATGAGGCCCTTGCTGACGGCCTCCATCTGCCGCACGGCCGCTTCGTCGCCGTGGCCGGCCCGCCACGCCTCCATCGCCACACAGCCGCGCAACAGCGAGGCTTTAAGCGCGCGGTTGATGACGGTGCGCGCGATGTCGAGCGCGTCGCGCCGCCACGGCTCGTTTGTGAAACCGGCGTTGGCCAGCTGCGCGAGCCGGTCCAGCAACGCCGGCGCCTCGCGCAGTGTCGCCGCGAGCCGCTGGAACTCGTCAGAGTAGAGACGGACGCGCTCCTCGGTGAGGTTCGTATATTCCGGGCTGCCCAGGATGCGGAAGTGCGGATCGAACTGCACGGCCGACTGCGGCGGCTTGTGGCCCACGCCGACATGCGTCCAGTGGTGCGTGGCGGCGATGGGCAGGAATGGCCGCCAGACTTTTTCCATCGCCGCCCCCATTCCGGACGGATAGCGGCTTGCGCAAAAGCGGCCGACGAACGCGTTCGCGTCGAGTTCATCCGGGTGCCAGCCGTTGGCGGCGAGGTATTCCAGCAGCAGCGTGTTGCTGTGAGAAATCTCGGGCCAGAGCACGAGGCCGAGGCATTGCGGGTCTTGCGCGGCTTCGCCGATCCGCTCCTGAAGGACGCGATAGTCTTCGCGCATCTCGCTGTCCGCGGCGAACGCGTGGAACACGCCGAAGATCCACGGGAACTTCTTGTAGGCATCCCACTCGCGATACGTCTTCCGGTCGAGCAGGTCGGCGGTGTAGTCGAGGAGGATGGTGCGCTGCGGATCAAGCTCCCTCAGGAGGTTTTGCACGTCGTCGCTCTTCCACTTGAACATCAGGTCCCAACTCGCGATCAGCAGCGGCGCGTCCGGATGATGCCGCCGCAGGACTTCCTGGATCTTGCGATACGCATGGAGCTTGCGCTGGAGGTTCTCGCGCTCGTCGGCGCCAAAGGTCCGCTCGGCCAGGCCGATGGTGTGAAACATCCGCGGCTCGCCGAACTCGCGGATGTGCGTCTCCGTCAGCCTCCAGTAGGCGTCCCATGTCCGCTCGTGCTCGATGTCCCAGATCGCGGCGCTGGCGAGCTTGTAGCCGGTCTTCTGGTCTCGTGTCACCGGGAAGTCGGGATGCTTCTGGTTGAACGAGCTCGGCGTGTGGGAATACCAGTGCGTGATGGTGCCGGTGTCCTCCGGATGAATCAGCCCGCGCTCGCGGGCGTAGGCAAGCACCCGCTTGCGCAGTTCACCGCGATATTTCAGCGGCCAGAACGATGTCCGGTCGTTGTAGGAGCGCGGCTCGGCGTCGGGGTCCACGCCGTTCTCCGGCGGGTAGGGGAGGTCAAACGCGCGCTGGAAGAGGTCGTCAATCCCCGTGCGCAGCATGAAGAGGTTGAACCGCTTCTTGAGCATCCAATCCACCTCGCGCTTCCAGTCTTCGAAGTCCCACATCTCCGCGTGAAACCGCTTCGGCCCGCGATGGGCGAAGTAGCGCAGGCCGCGATACTGGAAATGCGGCCTCTCGGTAAAATCACAACCGGCCAGCTCGATGCCCGCGCGTTTCGGGATCACGTCGCCGTCCCAGAAATATTCCACGCCAGCCCGGCGGCGGAAAAAATCGTAAGCTGCATAGATCGTCGAGCGCCCCGCGCCGCCGGCGAGGATCAACACCGTCCGTCCCTCGTGCGCCAGCGAGAGGATGCGGTAATCGTCCGTATCGTAACGGATGCCGAGATTCTCGATCCGCGCCTGCAAGATCAGGCGATGAACGACGGGGTTTGACGCGTCGGAACCGATGAGCACGATGTCGCCCGCCGGGAGCTTTCCATCATCAGGGCTGGTGCAGGCGACCGTGCGCGGCTTCGCACCCGTGACGTTCTGCCACATGTCGCAGAAAACTTCGCTTGCGATGCGATAGGCCGGTTCGCCCGACAATAGAACCAAGACCGTTGGCGTTCCCGCAGCCTTGGGGGCCGGAGCCATGAACGCACCAACGACGAGCACCACAGCGCAAGCTAGAACCTGAACTCCAACGCTCGCGCCTGGAAGCAGGCCGCACCGCAGGCGAGAAGTCCAGGGTTGGAATTCGAACTTCAACTCGCCCTGCTCCTGTTGCCAGCGTGTTTGCGTGCTCGTATTGGGTGTCATTCAGTGAGCCTCGTTGTTGTGCGGTCGCTGGCGCAGCGCCGTCGTGTAGAACTCGTAGGAGGCCGCTTTGTCAGGCACATCAATGACGTGGACGGTGAATCGCACGGGCAGGCCGTGCTCCGGCAGGTGCTCGCGGAAGTAGGCGGCGTAGGCCCGCCCGTAGGCCGTTCGCAACCGCTCCAACTCGGCGGCGAAGCCGGCAGGATCGGTGAGCGGGTGGGGCGATTTCGGCTGGCAACCGAACACGTGCATCTCGATGAAATCCAGTTCCGTGATCGAGTCACAGATCTCCGCCTCCCTTAGCCAGGCCTCCCAGGTCTGAAACACCCTCGGGATCTCACGGTCGGGATCCATTGTGGCTGTGTCGGTCAGGCCGAGGTTGCGTGTCGCCGATTCGCCGCCGGTCAGGCCTGCGAGATGGACCCTGAGATCGCCGTCCGGCAACGCCTCCGTGACGACGAACGAAAAGACAGGCCGGTCGGCGCGATAGTAGTAGGTCAGCTTGCCGCGACGTTTGATGTTAAATGCCATGCGAAGCTCCCTGGAGTTGGTTTATTGCAGCAACATGCCGCCGTCCACATACAGGGTGGTGCCGGTGATGTAATCCGACGCAGGCGACGCCAGCAGCACCACGGCGCCCACCACATCTTCAGGCTCGCCGATCCGGCGGCTTGGAATTTTTGCCAGCACCCGCGAGTGGTGTTCCGGGTCTGCCAGCCGGTCGCGGGTTTCGTCCGTCAGAATCGCGCCGGGCGAAACGCAATTCACCTGGACTCCCTTCTCCGCCAGCTCAAGCGCCAGCGCCTTGGTCAACATTGCGAGGCCGCTCTTGGTGATGGAGTAAATCGAGTTGCCCGCCATCGCCCGCACGTCATGCACGCTGGAGATGTTGACGATCTTGCCCGACCGCTGTGCCGCCATCACACGCGCGACGGACTGGGAGAGAAAGTAAACGCCCTTCAGGTTGACGCCCGTGATCGCGTCCCAGGCATCGACGGTGGCTTCG
>JBAYGL010000323.1:0-6374 GCA_041666725.1 Limisphaerales bacterium | reverse complement strand
TGCAACCTGCTCTTCCTTGGCAAGGTCTGGGAGCGCAAGGGCGGTGACACGGCGGTGGCCGTGGCCGAACAATTGAACCAGTCGGGCCTGCCTACGACGCTCACGCTCATTGGCTCGCAGCCGCCGGAAGGCAGGGTGCTGCCGTCATTCGTGCGCAAGACCGGCTTCATCAACAAGAGCGACCCGGCGGGCCTCAAGCAGTTCAACGAACTCATCGCCGAGTCGCACTTCCTGATCCTGCCGTCGCGGGCGGAGGCCTTCGGCATTGTCTTCTGTGAAGCCGCGTCGTTTGGGGTGCCGAGCCTGGCGACGAAGGTGGGCGGCATTCCGACCGCCGTTCGTGACGGTGGTAATGGGAAAACTTTTCCGCTCGACGCCCCTCCGTCGGAATACGCGGCCTTCATTCGCCAGTATTTCGACAACTATGCGGGCTACGAGACTCTGGCACGCTCGGCCTTTCGTGAGTTTGAAACGCGGCTGAACTGGGGAGTGTCCGGCGCGACGGCGATGGGCCACCTGCGGACGATGCTGGAGAAACGCCGGAGCTGACTGCACCCTGTTGCAAGTGTCGTTGCCTTCCTTGGAACTCAGGCTTTCAAGCTTGCACGGCGGGTTCTTCCTGCGCCTGTTCTGCCTGGGCGTCGTTGGATTCCTCCCCTGAAGACGGCTCTTCGTCGTCGGCCGGCTCCGCATCCGTCGAGTTGATCGGCAGCAGGATGGAAAACTGTGTGGAGCAGTCGGGCCCTGGAGATTGCAGCTCTATCTCTCCGCCCGCCGCATGGATGATGGCGCGTGCGAGGTGCAGGCCGGCTCCGGTGTGCGGAGGCGTCTTCGTGGTGAAATGCGGATCCCATATCCGATCGTGCATTTCCTTCGGAATTCCCGGGCCGTTGTCCGCGATGCGGATGACGACACGGGGGTTCAGTATCTCCACCTTCACCGAGATGGAATGAATCTTGTTCGGATCTTCGTGGCGTTGCTCCTCCTCGGCATCATCCTCCATGCGGCGGCGTAGAATGGCCGGGCCCCGCTCGGTGAGGGCCTCGATGGCGTTTTGAAGGAGATAGAGGATGGCCCGGCTGATTTCGCTGCGCATGCCCCACCATTCCACCGTCGGATCCAAATTCAGCGTGAGATGGATGCCATAGTAGGAAAACTCCGGCTCCAGCAGCTTCGTCATGTCGGAGACGACTTCCGCCGGACGCATCAAATGAGCTCGGCGGCTGTAAACCGCGACGGTCAGCAGGCGGCGCAAGTGATCGTTGATCCTGCGGAATTGGGTGTGCAGGGAAAACAACTGCTGGCGGAGGTCATCCTTGATGCGGTCGTCCACCATGAGGTTTTGAATGCCTGCCAGCGCCTGGGCCAGGGGGGTGTGGATATCGTCGATAAACGAGGCCGAGAGCTGCCCAAATCGCTTCTGCCAGTGCGTCGTGGTCATTCCCTGCTGGAAGTCCGATATCTTCTGCTGCAGCTCCGTGTGGGCGCGCCGCTGTTCATCAGGGGCCAGCAGCTGGACATGCAGTTCGTCGAGCACATGCTTCATCTGAAGGGCGGCATGGACGCGCACGGTGCATTCATGTTGATCCACCGGCTTGGTCAGGTAGTCGAACGCCCCCAGCTCAATGCCCCGGTGTGTGTCCTCGGTCTTGATGTCGCCGGTAAGGAGGATGACCGGAATGTCCTTCGTGAGTTCTCCATGCTTGATGGCGCGGCACACCTCAAAGCCGTCCATGCCCGGCATGCTCACGTCCACGATGGCCAGGTCCACCATTTCCTTGCTGAGAAATTCCATCGCCGACGCGCCGCTGCCGCAGGAAAAGCAGTCGGCGTTGAGAGTCTTGAGGCAGTCCCGTAGCTGGCGGAGCGCCTCAGGCGTGTCATCCACCGCGAGAATGCGCGGGCGCGCGATGGTTCTGGGAGCAGCCTTGTGCACAACGGAGCTTGGCATCCGGGCGACGGCGGGTTTGATTGGGACAGGCGGCATTGTGCTTGCTGGCTAGAATATGAGCCGGTCCCCGCGTAATCAAGCGGCAGAATGGATGTTGCGGAGGAAAGAGTTGACGCGGCCAGTCCATTCCGACCGAATTGCCCGGCTCTGCGTTCAGACGCCGACAAAACCCTCCTTCAACAATCATGAGTAACAACCTTCTCGCCAGCCTCAAGCAGCACACCGTTGTCGTCGCCGACACGGGTGACTTCGAGAGCATCCGCAAATATCAGCCCCGCGACGCCACCACCAACCCCAGCCTCATTCTCAAGGCCGCGCAGATGCCGGAATATGCGGGCGTCATTGCCAAAGCCATCTTAGATGCGAAGCAGGAGGCCTCCGGTGGCGCGCTGCTTGGCGCGACGATGGACCAGATCGCCGTCGCGTTCGGCCTGGAGATTCTCAAGATCGTCCCGAACCGCGTCTCGACCGAGGTGGATGCCCGTCTGTCGTTCGACGCCGTCGCTTCCGTGGCGAAGGCGCGTTCGCTCATCGCCCGTTACCAGAAGGCCGGCATTCCCAAGGAGCGCGTGCTCATCAAGCTCGCATCGACCTGGGAGGGCATCCGGGCCGCCGAGGAGCTGAAGAAGGATGGTATCGCGTGCAATTTGACGCTCCTCTTCTCCTTCGCCCAGGCCGTCGCGTGCGCCGAGGCCGGGGTGCAGCTCATCTCGCCGTTCGTGGGGCGCATTCTCGACTGGCACAAGAAGAGCGCCGGCAAGGATTTCACCGGCGCGGAAGACCCCGGCGTGATTTCCGTCACCGCGATTTACAACTACTACAAGCGGCACGGCTACCGGACCGAGGTCATGGGGGCGAGCTTCCGAAACGTCGGAGAAATCCTCGAACTCGCCGGCAGTGACCTGCTCACCATCAGCCCCGCGCTCCTCGAAGAAATGCAGAAGACCGACGGCACCGTGGCCCGCAAACTCAGCCCCGACACGGCCCTCACGCAGGGCCGTGAGAAAATCCACCTCGATGAAAAAGCCTTCCGCTGGCAGCACAACGAGGATGCGATGGCGACCGAGAAACTGGCCGAGGGCATCCGCCTCTTTGCCGTGGACACGCTGAAACTGGAGAAATGGGTGGCGGAGAAGTTGAAGTAAAGCTGGCGGCCGGCGGCGCTACTTCCGCTCCGGCCGGCCCTGGATGATGTCACCCAGCCGCTGGTTGAGTTTCTCCTGGTCGTTCGCGGCTTCGCCGATGGCGCCAAGGCTGTCGCCCACGCGGTTGAGGAGGTCGGCGCGCTTCTCGGCGTCGCTGACGACCTTCGCGCTGAAGTGTTCGCTCGTGCCAATCCCGGGCCCGGTCACGTTGTTGTTGTCCCGGGCCTCGATCCAGTATTCCAACATTGCGCCTTCGCGTGGCTTCGGGTTGAGCGCGCCGACCTTCCACTCGTAGCGGCGCCGCAACGTGTGCTGGACGGAATCGAGCGCGAGTTCGATGCCTGTGATCTCTCCACCATCCATGGAGTAGCGGAGAAAGAGCTGCTTCACCGCGAAATCGTCCACGGCCTCGAAGCCGATGAGCACGGTCGCCTTCTGGGTGATGAGCTCCTCCTTGCGATCCGGGTAAGTGATGCGGACGACAGGCGCGCGGTCGGACAGCACTTCGAGGCGATAGATCGCGTCGTCTTTCGATCGGAAGCCAAACTTGTCCTCCAGGTGAATCGAGAATCCGGAGAGTGATTCGCTGGCAATCGGAATGCTCACCAGCACCTCGCGCGAGTTCTTCGGGTTCGCCTGCAACGGCAGGTCCACGGGAGCGGCGTTGGTCGAGCTGGTCAGCTTCACGGCACCCCGCACGACCTCCTTCGTCGGGGTGATTGCGAGGTTGAGCTTGCTGCCGACGAGCAACGTCATGTCGCCGAGGGAGCGGCGCACGGTGCCGAGGCCGGTGTATTCGGGATAGACCTGCAAAGCCTCGAGCTTCGCGATGCCGGGGCGCTCGACGGCCTCGACGCGCGCGGAGCGGGATTTGCCGTCGCCGATGTGGAAGGTGTAGCTGAACGAGTCCTGCACATTCTCCAATGCCTGCTCAAAGCGCGCGCGGCCTGTCTTGCCGCCATCAAGGAGGAATTCCTGCGTGCGACCGGAAGCGAACCTGAGCCCGAGCCTGGCGCGGTCGGGCACAACACCCCTTGCGGTGGCGAAGAGACGGACGTTGTCGCCGCGGGCGATGCGGAGATCCCCGCTGGTCTGGCCAACGCGCGTTTTGCGGGGGACATCAACATCTCTCGACAGGAACGCACGTCGCAATAAATCGCGGCTGACTTCACCGCCTTTCCAAAACAACACGCCACCAATCGCGACAGCAACCACGGCCCAGCCAGCGAGACGGCGAAGCTGGCGGGTGGAGATGATGCCGGTGAAGTCCAGCGGACGCGCAATGCGCTCTGTCTCGGCGACAAGTTCGCGGACGAGCGCGGGAGCCTCGCCGGACTGGATCGCCCCGGGGCGGGTGAGCTGAAGTGCGGCGATGAGGCGGGTGCCAAACTGGGGGTTCCCGCGTTCGACCATCAGGGCAACGGCATCTTCATCCGGCCGGCGGAGAATGGGCGTGACGATGTAGTGCCAGATGACGTGGCCGGCAGCGGCGAGATAGACGAAGAAGAGCAGGCAGCGGACGGCCCACGGCAAGTCCAGCCACCAGTCGAGGAACATCCCGGCCCCGAGCGCGAGCACCAAGCCGCCGAGGAGCATCGCCACGCCCGAGCCAGCCTCCACGCCGGTTTTCTTCGAGCGCACGGCGGCAAGCTTGTCCGCGAGCAGGGCGCTCGGCGGGACAGCAGCGGTTCGTTGTTCCGGGGCGGCGGTCATTTCAAGTGCGACAGTTTGCGGAGCACCCACTCCGTCGTGACGACGCCGAGGAGCAGCAGGAAGTAGAGCGGGCTGGCCCACAGCTCGACTTCGAGCGACGAACGGACGCGCTCAGTCTTGGCGCGGATTTTATCGGGCAGCTGGAAGAGGGTTTCCTCGCGGAAGAATTCGCCGCCGCTGATGCCGGCCATTTCGCGCAGGAGCGGCTCGTTCATGGCGGTGTCACCCAGCTCGAAGCGCGGCGCGGTCACGTTGAGGTCCACGCGCGTGTCGGGGTCGCTTTCTATGCCGAATTTATAGCTGCCCGCTCCGGGCGCGATGAATTCACCGCGATAGACGCCCGGCTGGTCGGTCACTGGGCGCAGGGAGATTTCCGTCGGGCTGCCGCTGCCGGTGCGGAGCAAGTAAGCGCCTTTTACGACCAGGTCTTGCACCGGCTCAAAGCCCGCACGATAGAGGCGTGCGTAGATCGTCACGCGGTCGCCGCTCACGAAATTCTGCCGGTCGAGCGTGAGCTGCGTGCGGCGCGAGCCGCCGGTGAGGTGGGGCAATGCGAGCCGCTGCGCAATCTGCCCCCAGAAGGTCGTGTAAATCTCGTCGCCCGTGTTCTTGCGCCAGCGCCAGGTGTTGTCCGTGCCCACGTAGAGGGATTGGCCGAGCCCGTATTGCTGCACCGCCAGCACGGGCATCGGACCGAAGCGCGAGGCCTTGAGCGGGTCGGCGTCCACCAGCAGCACTTCCGCGCCGGGTTTGGCGCGGGAAACCCTGGCATCCCAGTAAATCGGCGGCATCGCCTTCCAGAGCGCGGCGCTTTCCTCCTCCTTGTCGGCCAGGCGAAGCATCGTCGAGGTGCGTCCCTGCGAGGTGAGGGCGAGTCGCATCGGTTTGTCTGCGTTGCCGTCGCCGGTCACGGTGGCGGTGTTGAGCGCGTCAAACTCGACGGGGAGAATCTGCTCGACCGGGGTGTTGCGCCACGCGTTCGGACTG
Organism: Limisphaerales bacterium; assembly: GCA_041666725.1. Lineage (GTDB taxonomy): Bacteria > Verrucomicrobiota > Verrucomicrobiia > Limisphaerales > SXTU01 > SXTU01. The sequence goes on along the minus strand of JBAYGL010000323.1, from coordinate 578 downwards.
AAGCGCTTGCCCGCGATCATCAGGAACGAGCCGCCGTAACGCGCCACAAACTCGTTCATGTTGCGCTGCTGCTCGCTGGTCAGCTGGCGCGGGTCCACATCGCCGAACACGATGAGATCGTAGTTGAACAGCTCCTCCTTGTTGATGGGAAAGCGTTCGAGATAGGGCGAGTTGCCTTCGCGCGCGATGGACGGAGCGCCTTCAAAAAGAACGCACTTCAGTTCAACGCGCCGGTCGCGCATGAACATCGCCTGCAGGTAGCGGAAGTCCCAGCGCGGTGACTGCTCGACGAGCAGCACGCGGATCTTCGTGTCAATCACCCGCAGGTGCTGCGCGCGGGCATTGTTGTCCTTCACCGTTTCATCGGCGCGCGCCTCGACGCTGGCCTCCAGTTCGAAATCGCCAGTCGTTTCGGGCGTGAAGTGCATGGCGACGACTTGCTCGCCATCGGGACCGAAGGTGATCTCACGCTCGTCCACCTTCGTGTCGTCGAGCTTGAGGACGACTTTGGCCTTCTCACCGGCGAGGCCCTGCGAGCGGACACGAACATTGGCCATCACTTCGTCCCTCACAAAGCT
>JBAYGL010000322.1:0-6430 GCA_041666725.1 Limisphaerales bacterium | reverse complement strand
GCTGAAGTAGCGCTTCGGGTTGGACGCAGGCGGCGCATCGCGCCAGTAGGTTTTTGCCTGACGGTCGGGCGTCTTGCGGATGGCTTGGCTGCCGCCAAGCCGTTTGACGAGGCCGATGCCGGTGACGAGCACGTAGAAAACCAGCGCCAGCACGACGTTGCCGACAACGAGGCCGATGCAGCAGGCCAGCGCATACCAGACCACGTAGAACGGTCTGGCAATCGCCGGCACCGCGTAAACCAACGCGCCGACACCGGTGCCAAAGCCGCCGAGCTTGAGCGCGGGACCGAAGTTCCAGCCCCTGCCGGAAAAATAGCCGGCGAGCAACAGCACGACCGCGAGGCAGGGAAAGCCGATGACGAGGCTCTTGGCGAACGTGCGTCGGGCCGCTGTATCGGGGTTCCAGTTGGTCTCTTTGAAGGGATTGACCATGGGATTCAAGGTGCCGGACTTTTCGCGGTGCGGTCCCGGTATCGCACCGCCGCCGACCATCGTTGCGCGGGCAACTCGACCCAGCGGTGAAACAGGAACGCCGCGCCAATGCTGGCACCGACCGCGAGCGCAAGCACCGCCATCTTTTCCACCGGCCCGTCCGCAAAACGGCTCCCAAGGTTGATGACGCGCCCGCCGACGGGCACATGGAGCAGGTAAAGCGAGTAGGATATCTGACCGAGAAACAGCAGCGGGCGGGCCTTCAAACTCGCATGAACTATGATCAGGCCGGTGGCCGCTCCCGCAACCGCGGGCTGGAGCCCCAGCGTAAGGCAGGTCCCCGCAAACAGCAGCACCCAGCCGGCGGCTTGCCGGGCAATGCCGGGCAGCAAGCCGGTCCTGATGTGAAACGCCCATATGCCCAGCATGAAAAGAAAGAGATAGTGGAAGACCAGGTTTCCCGAAGGCAGCAAAAGGGCCGCCGCCGCCAGACCGCCGCAGACACCCAGGCGAACCTTCAGCAAGGGGTGGCTCACCAACGGGAACAACAGGGCGATCAGAAGATAGAACTGGAACTCAAGGGCAAGGGTCCAGAAGACGACATTCAACCAGTCGTAGTTGAACAGTCCGTTCAAGTAGCCGAGGTGCAGCAGCACCTGTTTCAAGTCGAACTGAAACGGCGGCCCGCGGAAGCCCGGTGCCAGGGTTGAGGCGAAATTCAGCGCAATCACCGCCGCGATGCACACGAGATAAGGTGGATCCAGTCGTAGAATGCGCTTCCATACAAACCGGGGATAATCAGCGAGCTGGTAGCCCGCCCGTTGCAGGGCGTAGGGAAGGATGAAACCGGATATCACGAAGAAAACCTCAACCCCCAGCCAGCCGTAGGAGCCGGAGGTTTTCAGCAATCCTTGCGGGAGGAATCCAGTATTCCCGTTGGTGAGATGAAGCCACAGGACGGCAAAAGCAGCGACGCCTCGGAGGCAGTCAAGCGTTTCGAGTCGGCCGGGAGTTTTCTGCCGCGCCGCCTCCCCTGTTCCCGCACCGTTTACAGAAGGACTGCCTTTGATGTTCGCTTCCATCGTCAATGAGTTTGCTGCGTTCCTGCTAGTCCAGTTTGAAGCTCTCAACATGTTTCTTCCGCGCGGACTCGTCCTGCCGGGGCTGCTCGGTGCGGCGGAGGACGCAGTTCTCCAGCACGAGCACGTCCATGTCCGACGCCATGAAGCAGCGGTAAGCGTCGTCGGGCGTGCAGACAATCGGTTCGCCACGGATGTTGAAGCTGGTGTTGATGATGACGCCGCAGCCGGTCTGGCGCTTGAACTCCTTCATCAGCCGCCAATAGCGCCCGTGCCGCTCCTCGTCCACGGTCTGGAGGCGCGCGCTCATGTCCACATGCGTGATGGCCGGGAGCGTCGAGCGCGGGACGTTCACGCGCTTGCGCAGGTCGGGGTCCTTCATCAACTGCACCTGTTCGGGCGTGAGCGGCAGCCATTGGTCCTTCTTCACGTCGGCCACCATGAGCATGTAGGGCGACTCGCGGTCGTGGTCGAAATACTTCTGCACGTCCTCGATGAGCACGCACGGCGCGAAGGGCCGGAAGCTCTCGCGAAACTTGATGCGCAGGTTCATCTGCGACTGCATCGCCGGGCTGCGCGGGTCGCCGATGATGCTGCGGGCTCCGAGCGCGCGCGGGCCAAACTCCATGCGGCCGCTGAACCAGCCGACGACCTTCTCCGAGGCCACTTCTTTTGCGACCGCTTCAAGCAAGGCCGGCTCCTGCTCGTAGAAGGTGTAGCGCACTTGCTTCTCGTCGAGGAAAGCGCGGATTTCCTCGTTCGAGAACTTCGGACCGAGCAGCGAACCTTTGAGCGCGTCGCGGTAGCCGCCGACGTGAAGAGGCGGATTGCCTTGAGCGCCGTTCTGCGCGACGGGATTCCGCCTCCTGACCTCGGCGGCTACGTGCGAGCGCGGCTGATCAAGGAGCTGATGGTGCACGAAGAGCGCCGCGCCGAGCGCTCCGCCGGCATCGCCGGATGCGGGTGTCGCGAAGACATCCTCGAAAATGCCGGCGCGGAGGAGCTTGCCGTTGGCCACGCAGTTGAGCGCGACGCCGCCGGCCAGGCAGAGATTTTTGCTGCCGGTGAGTTCCTTCGCATGCCGGGCCATGCGGAGGACGACTTCCTCCGTGACCTTCTGAATCGAGGCAGCGATGTCCATCTCGCGCTGCGTGATGGCGGACTCCGGGTTGCGGGCGGGACCGCCGAAGAGCGATGCGAACTTGTCGTTCGTCATCGTGAGGCCCTGGCAGTAGTTGAAGTAGCTCATGTCCATCGCGAGCGAGCCGTCGGGCTTCACGTCCACGAGGTGCTTGAGGATGGTGTCCACGAAGCGCGGCTCGCCGTAGGGGGCGAGGCCCATGAGCTTGTATTCGCCGGAGTTGACCTTGAAGCCGCAGAAGTAGGTGATGGCGCTGTAGAGCAGGCCGAGCGAGTGCGGAAAGTGCAGCGTCTTGAGAATCTTTATCTTGTTCCCCTGGCCGTGGCCAATGGTGGCGGTGTCCCACTCGCCGACGCCGTCGAGCGTGAGGATGGCGGCGTCCTCGTAGCGTGACGGGAAGAACGTGCTGGCCGCGTGCGACTCGTGGTGGCCGGTGAAGGCGATGCGCTTGGTGTAACGGCCGCCGAGCGCCTTCCGAATCTCGCGCGGCAGATGCAGCTTGGTCTTCAGCCACAGCGGCATCGCCATCATGAAGGACTGGAGGCCCTGTGGCGCGAAGGCGAGGTAGGTTTCCAGCAGGCGGTCGAACTTTTGAAGAGGCTTGTCGTAGAAGACCACGTAGTCGAGCTGCTCCGGCGTCAGTCCGGCCTCCTTGAGGCAGTAGTCCACGGCGTGCGTGGGGAACTCGGAGTCGTGCTTGATGCGCGTGAAGCGCTCCTCCTGCGCGGCGGCGACAATGTCGCCGTCCACAACGAGCGCGGCGGCACTGTCGTGATAAAAGGCTGAAATGCCGAGGATTCGGGCCACGAAAAGGGAGGTTTAAACAAAAAACCCGGTGCTGCGAGAGCGAACCGGGCAATGATGGTCAGTCAATTGAACCGAAGAGGCGGCGTGCGTTTTCACGGACTGCCGCTGGTGTTTTTCGCGAACTTCGCTTCAAGCAGCTTCAGGGACAAAATGAGTTCTGCCACCATGCGCTGGAACGCGTAGTAGAGTCCCGGCCAGCCGTCCAAAACCACCCCGCGCACGAACAGCGTGTAGAGCAGCACGAGCGGCGGGGCGATGAAGATGAGCTTGCGCAGCCGGTCTTGCACGCGCAGTTCCCCGGGCTTTGCCGCCGTCAACTTCTCCACCTCCAAGTCCGTGTAGCGGCTTTGCGCCCAGAGCCAGCGGGAGAGCGGCTTGCGGTCGTCGTGAAAGATGCAGCCGGACAACTGTGCGGTCGGCCCGGAGATTTTGAGCAACTGTGTGTGGCCGTCGGGCGCGTAGCGGCAGCGGTCGCGCCGGAAGAGCACGGCGCGCGGCGGATAGAGGCTGGCGCGCAGAGGACGGCCGTGGACGCAGAACTTGAAGCAGGCAAAACAGGCGGCGGTTTCGGCGGCGGGTGTGAGTGATCGAAGCTCGGTCACCAGCCCGTCGCTCAAAACGTAGTCAGCATCAAGCGCCAGCACCCACGGCGTCCCGCACTGGTCCACGCCGAAGTTCCACTGCGCGGTGTGATTGTCGAAGGCCCGCTGGACGAAGCGCACGTTGGGGAATGACTTCACGATGGCCTCCGTCTCGTCCGTGCTGAAGCTGTCCACCACCACGACTTCGCTCAGCCAGGTGAGCCGCTCCAACGTGCGGCGAAGATTCGGGGCCTCGTTGTAAGTCAGGATCAGTGCGGTGAGTTCGTCTTTCATCGGGCTGCGGTGCACAGGCCGGCAAAGTCCGTCAGGTAATTCGCCGCCACGGCCTCGTGACTGAAGCGGCCCGCCGTCGCCGCAGCGCGGGCTGCCAGCGCGGAACGCAGGCCATCGTCGCCCATCGCCGCAAGGAGCTGCTCTGCAAGCGCAGCGGCAGGCCCCGGCACGCGATGGTCGAAGACCAGGCCATTCTCCCCGGCGGTGATAAAATCCCGGAAGCAGGCCAGACCGGAGACTACCGGCACCACTCCGCAGGCCATGGCTTCCAGCGGCGCCACACCAAAAGACTCCCCTTTCTCGGCGATGGACGGATAACAGAACAAGTCGGCGGCGCGGTAGCTGTCGGCGAGCCGGGCGAGGTCGTAAATGGGTTCACTGAATTCCACCGGCGCGCTGGCTGCAAGCTGCCTCAAGCGCTGCATACAGGCTTCACCGCCGCCGCCTTGCGCCACCGCAGACGGGCCGATGATTTGGAGCCGCCAGCCGGGGCGTTGCGCGTGGAGGATTTGAAACGCCTCGACCAGCAGGTGGACGCCCTTCTCCGGATGCACGCGCCCGACGTAGAGCAGCGTCTTCGGTTCAGAGCCGGCTGGGCGGGGAAGGCCGGGCCTGAACACGGTGGTGTCAATCGGGTTGGGGAAGACGCGCGTGCGCTCCGCCAAGGCGGGGCATTGAGCGGCGATGGCATCGCGCACCGCAGAGGAAGCGGCGGCGATGCGGGCCGCGCGCTGGTAAAGCCAGAACTGACCCTTGGGAAACCGGTTGGCATTGATGACGACGCGGCCGGCGGCGCGGCGGCGCGCGGCGAAGACGGGGAGCCAGAAGTCATTCGTGACCAGAATGTCGGCGGGCGGCAGGCGGCGCACCGCCTGGAGCGCGTAGGCCAGATCCCTGAGCAAGTCCTTCCGCACCGAGAGGCTTTGATCGAACCCGCCCCAGCGCAGAAAGCGGACGCCCGCAATCGTCTCGCGCTCCGGTTGCCCGGCAAACGCCCGCGCGAAGACCGTGACCTCATGGCCGGCTTTCGCAAACTGTTCCGCCAGGCCCTGCCACATCCGCGGCACCGCGCCGCCGCACAGCGTGGGCACGGGCAGCATCGGCCCGGTGGCGATGGTGATCCTCATCCCGGTGTGGGCAGCGCCAGCGTGTTGTAGGCCGCGCGCTCCACTTCGCGGAGCGGCCCGGTGGGATCGCTGAAATCATGGAGCCGGTAACCAAGCCCTTTGAGCAGCGTGGTGACGGCGTCGGCGTTGCGCTCATAGACTTCGAGCAGCAACCGGGGGCGATGCCGGCGCAGCGTTTCCGCGCCGCCGCGCAGGGCCATCAATTCCGCGCCTTCCAAATCCGCCTTGATGACGGCGGGCGCGCCGTGCTGCTCCGCCAGCCAGTCCATGGTCACGGTGATGACGTGGCTCCGGCTGGCGACATGCGGGTCAAAACCGCTGCCGCCCGCCGCTGCCAGGTGGCCCAGGGCGCTGGACGCGGTCATGGAGCGGAATTCCTCCAGCGCCATCCGGTCGGCGCACGCCGCCTGCACCACGTCAATTTGTCCGCCCAGCACCGCGTTGGCCGCCGCGGAGCGCCGCAGCAGGGCGGCGGAAAAAGGGTCCGGCTCGACGCACAGCACGCGTCCCTTCGGCCCGGCCATCGCCGAGGCCGCCACGGCGAACACGCCCATGCTGGCGCCAAGATCCCAGACGGTGTCACCCGGTTTCACCTGGCCGGCGGCGAAGGCGAACAGTTCCGCGTGCGTGTGCGTGAGCGGCTTCAGGTAGGCCAGTCCCGCACGGGGCGAGACGTAGATGGGCCGGTGGCCGAACTGCGGGGGCAGCCGGCGGCGGATGACCCAGTTGCGGGAGAGCCGGCCAAGCAAGTTCCGAAGGAGCTTCATGTGGAAATGGGCAGGCGACTCAGCCCGCCTGCCAGCAATCGGGACGCGGACCCCGCCCAAGCAGGTGCGCGTAGGCGGCTTCCATGCGCTGGGCGATGCCGGCCCAGGAAAAATCGCGCCGCATCCAGTCGCGACCACGCGCGCCCATCGCGCGGCGTTCTGCGGCGGGCAGTTGCAGCGCGGCGGCGAGGGCGGCGGCGAG
>JBAYGL010000321.1:0-6454 GCA_041666725.1 Limisphaerales bacterium | reverse complement strand
GAAGCCGGCAACGTCTCCGTGCGCCTGCACACCGGCGGCCCGCAGGGCGCGAAGCCGACGGCGCAGGTGGTGGCGGAGATCGTGCAGAGCATCAAAGAGCGCCGGGCGTGAGATGACGTCCGGTCAGGCCGCGCGGGCAGCGGCTTGGCACAGGGTGGCGATGAAGTCGCGCTCCGATTGAATTGGCGCAAGGGCTTCGGCTTTTTGAAATGACGCGAGCGCTTCGGCGCGGCGGCTGAGTTTCAGGAGGAACGTCCCGCGAACTGCGTGGGCCAGATGATAGGACTCCAGCGCCGCGCGATTGGGCATGGTGTCCAGCGCGAGCAGGCCGGCCTGCGGGCCCCGGACGCGTTCCACGGCGACGGCGCGGTTCAAGGCGACGATGGGGGATGGGTTGATCTCTGCAAGATGGTCGTAGAGCGCGAGGATGCGCGGCCAGTCGGTGGAGGCGTCGTTCCGCGCGGTGCTGTGGCAGGCGGCGATGCCGGCCTGGAGGTGAAATTCGCTCACCGCGTCGCCGGAGGACGCGAGGGCGAGGTAATGCAGTCCGCGCTCAATCATGCCGCGATTCCACGTCGCGCGGTCCTGTTCGTGAAGGCGGAGAAGATTGCCGGCGTCGTCCGTGCGCGAGGTGAGGCGCGCGGCGTTGAAGAGCATGAGCGCGAGCAGCGCGTGGGTGCGCGGCCGGCGCGTGGCGGGATGGGCGGCCACGAGCAGCGTGAGGCGGATGGCTTCGTGGCAAAGCTCCGCGCGCACGAGGCGGTCTCCGCCCGAGGCCTTGTAGCCTTCGTTGAACAGCAGGTAGAGCGTGGCGAGCACGCCGTCGAGGCGCGCGGGCAATTCATCCGGCGCGGGCACAACGAATGGCAGCGCGAGTTCGCGGATGCGCTGGCGGGCGCGCACCAGGCGCTTGGCGATGGCGGCCTCGCTGGTGAGAAAGGCGGCGGCGATTTCCGCCGGACTGAGCCCGCAGAGCGTGCGAAGCGCGAGCGCGACCTGCGCTTCGGTCGAGAGCTGCGGATGGAAGCACACGAACATCATCCGCAGCGTGTCGTCGGTGAACGTGTCGGCGTTTTCTTCGCGCGGACCCGGCGTGGCGAGCCAGCGCGGATGCTCGCAGGCGATGCCCTCCTGTTTCTCGTTCCAGTTTTGTTCGCGGCGCAAATGGTCGAGGGCGAGGTTGCGCGCGGTCTGCGTGAGCCACGCGGCGGGATTCTCCGGCACGCCGCGATAGGGCCACGTCTGCAACGCGCGCACGAGCGCCTCCTGCACGGCGTCCTCGGCGAGTTGCAGCCGGTGTGTGCCAAACTGCCCTGTGAGCATCGCCACGAGCCGCGCGCTCTCGCGGCGGAAAAGGTCGCCGGCGATTTCGCCGGCGCGGCTGTGCGGTTCGGGAACGGAGTCTGGCACGACCCAGACTATTTCTTCCGCATCTCCAATTCCGCCATCGGACGGCAGAGGTCGGCGATGGGGCGGACTTCGATTTGCGCGCCGTAGGCGAGAATGGGGCAGGCCTGCGCGAGCTTCACGGCTTCATCCATGCTGGAAACGCCGAGGCGGAAATAGCCGGCGATGGCTTCCTTGGACTCGGCGAAGATGCCATCGGTGACATTCGCACCCTTCGCGCCGGTGACGAGCTTGCCCTCCTCGACGAGCGGTTGCGCTCCGCGATGGACGCCGCGTTGCGTGAGGTTCTCCACCCACGCGTAGAAGTCGGTCATCACGCGCTGCAATTCGGCGGGCGACAGGCCTTGATTCCAGTGCGTGCCGCGGATGAGCAGCAGGTATTCGTCGGTGGGATTTTGCGGGTTCACGACCGGGATCTTTCGTTGAGGGTGTTGTCGTAAGTGGCGCAGGCGGCTTCGAGCGGGCGGACTTCAAAGTGCAGGCCGAACTGGAGGCACGGGTTTTGCGCGGCGATTTCGGCGGCTTCGCGGAGGTTACGTGCGACGATGATCCAGTAACCGCCGATGACTTCCTTGGCCTCGCTGAACGGGCCGTCGGTGGCGATGCCGGACTTGGAGACCATCGCGATGTCGGTGCTCAGGCGCGAGCCGGGCTTGAAGCGGCCCGTCTCCACGTTGCGCGAATACCAGTCGTAGAATTTCGCGATGGCGGCTTCGATGTCCGCCTTCGGCGCGTCCGGATCCCACTGGCCGCGCGAGAGGAGGAGGTAATCGTTTTGAGGCGAAGGCGTGTTCATGGATGGTGTGCAGATTGAAGTCACTTTGCCGTCGGAGTCGCGGTGACCACCTTGCCCAGGTCAGCCAGCCCTTGCTCGAACTGAGGGCCGCACATTTTGTCGCAATCCATGAACAGGCTCACCAGCTTGCCCATGAAATTGTTTTTCCCATACATCGCCCAGGTGACGACGGTCCTGTCACCCTCGGGCTTGAAGGTGAAATCCACGGTGGCGACGCCCTCCATCGGGCGCCTCCAATCCATGCGCATCCGAATCAGTTCGTTCGGCTTGCTGTCGGTGATGGTGGCCGAGCCGGCACCGATGTTTTTGTTGCCTTCCCAACTGCACGCCGCGCCGACGCCCGAACCCGGGCCGGTGTAGGTGTTCTTCACGTCCGGGTCGAGCTTCAGAAACGGGTTCCACTTGTTGAAGTTTTGGTGGTCGTTCACCTGCGCGAACAATGCGGCCGGTGGTGCATCGAGCGTCGCGCTGCGCGAAACCCGGAAGTCGGCGGGCCGCATCATGACGACAAGGAGAAAGAGGACGATGAGAACGGCGAGACCGATGAGGATGTTTATGATCATGCGTTTCATTGAGTTGATGGGTTGAGGATGTTGGGTTGGGCTGTGGACTTTGCGCCGGCGATGATGAAGGCGATTTTCATGCTGGCGACATGTCGGTTGCCATAATACCGGGTCTCCACCTCCCGGCAAACGCTCGCTTCAGCCTCTTGATGTCGAGCTTGACCATTTGCAGCATGGTCTTCATTGACGGGGCCTGGTTTTCATGAGCATGGGAGGAATGACGAAAGCGTTCACTTCGGATTCGCGGCCGCGACCGTCACCATCCAGCGCACGCCGAACTTGTCCTCGACCATCCCGAAGCATGGCGACCAGAACGTCCTGCCCAGCGGCATGTTGACTTTGCCCGTTTGCGACAGCGCGGCAAACACGCGGCCCGCCTCGGCCTCGTTTCCGACCGTGAGTGAAAGCGAAAAGCCCTGGAAGCCGCCCTCACGTTCCAACGGGCAGCCGTCGGAGAGCATCAATGAAACTTCACCGATGCGAAGCGAGGCGTGCATGATTTTGTTTTCCCAGTCCGGCGTCAGCGCCCCGGGCGGGAGCGGCTCGGGGCTGTCTTTGAAGCGCATGACCATCTCGACCGATGCGTCGAGGGCCTGGCGGTAGAATTCAATGGCCTCATCGCAGCGGCCGCGAAAGGTGAGATAGGGCTGGATCAGTCGGCTGTCCTTTTTGATGCTCATGGAGTTCGGTTTGTTTTGCTTGCTGATAATTCGTTGTCCATGACCAATGACGAACGAAGCTTTGCCAGAAGGACAATGAGCGACACAATTGTTGAAATCTTTTTTCCTCCAGCCAATTGCTCGGCTCGTGGAGGATGTTCCAGCAGGTATCATGGAACGCCACGTTGATTGTTATGTCACAAGCCGCCCGACTCATCCACGCACAGCCCGGTGAAGGCCGGGCCTTCTCCGCCGTTGGCGATGTTTATCGGATTCTCGCCACCGGTGAGCAGACCGGCGGGGCTTACACCCTGTGCGAGGCTCGCGTGCTGCCCGGGGGCGGCCCGCCGCCGCACATCCACCACCGCGAGGACGAGTCGTTCTTCGTGCTGGAGGGTGAAATCACCTTCCAGCTCGCGGGCGAGAAGGTCGTGGCCAAGGCCGGCAGCTTCATCCAAGGCCCGCGCGGGATTCCGCACGCCTTCAAGAACGAAAGCAGCGCACCGGCGCGGATGCTGATCCATGTGTCGCCCCCGGGCTTCGAGCATTTCCTCGCCGCCTTCGCCACGCCGGTGCCGTCCTTTGATTCGCCGCCCACGCCCGTCACGCCGGCGGACATCCAGAAGCTCCTCGCTGTCGCGCCCGGCTACGGCATCGAGATCCTCCCACCGCCGCACTGAAGCTTCACAGCCATGGAACTCGACCTTGAAGCCGGCAACGTCTCCGTGCGCCTGCACACCGGCGGCCCGCAGGGCGCGAAGCCGACGGCGCAGGTGGTGGCGGAGATCCTCCAGAGCATCAAAGAGCGGCGGGCGTAACCTGCCAGCCGCCGAACCTCCAATTATCGCCGCACAGTCACACGGCTGTAGCGGAAGCTCGCCTGGTTCAGGTTCAGCACATCTTCGTAGCGGACGCGTTCCCAATTGGAATCGATTGGGGTTGTGCTGACGAGGGTCGCGTTGGTGCTCCAATTCACCAGGTCCGGGCTGAATTCGACCTGATAGACAATCCCGGGCTGTGTGGAAGCCCTGCGGCGGACGAATTCGATGCAAAGGCGATTACGGGCCGAGTCCACCCGGATGGACGGGTAGCCGTTTGTCTCACCGGGCTGGAAATCATGGGGCTGCTCGCTGGCGGAGAGGTTGAACGCATAGCGGAGCAGGGGGCGACTGCCGTCCGGCTGGACAACAACAATGTCGCCATCGCTCAAGGCGTCCGGACGCCCATAGTTGCTGTTGACCCACTCTTGCAGCCGGCTCCAGAGCAGAGTGGTGGTGGTGGGCGAGTAGGGTGCCGCCCCGCCGGCGTTCACCGCCTGGATGCGGTAGGTGTAGGCGGTGTTCGGAGACAAGGCGGTGTCGGTGAGGAAGGTCGTTGAACTTGTCACGGTGGCGACCACGACCCAATTTTCCACCCCGGTCATGCGTTCGATGCGGTAGGTGGACGCACCGCCTGCGCCAACCCAGAAAAGCGCGATGGAGGTGGCGGAGCTGGAGCTGGAGATCACGAACGGGACTGCGGACGGTGGCGGGGGGATGGCACCCTGGATAACCACGTCATCGAGTGCCCAGCAGTCCATGGACGTCCCGCTGCTGGCAAGCTGACGCCAGCGGAATTGCGTGTCCGGGCCAAGTGCGGCACCCGGGATCGTCACCGAGAAGCTGGTCCAGTTCGACAACGAAGGGTAAACCGTGTTCAGAACCTGAATCGTCGTCCAGTTTGTGCCGTTGTCCCTGCTGTATTCCAGCACGACGGCCTCGCCGGTTTCGGAATTGTTCCAAAAAGCATTTCCGTCCACGGCCTCGTTGCCGGTCCGTAGAAGGAACTCGATGCTGCCTCCGGTCGAGACATCCAGCGGGAGGGTCGTGGCACTGCGCTCGCCGCTCGCCGAGAAATAAAGGGAGTTGCCAGTGCGGAACCCCGCCCCCCCGTTGGTTGCGACACCTCCGGAAACACCGGTCCAAGTGCTTCCGGAGAGGCCGGAATCAAAATTATCGGCGATGAGTGTCACGGCGTTGAAGGGGACGGCGGAGGCCTCGATGGAAAACAGGGAGCTGCCGTTGGTGTTGAATGCCCGCACCCGATACCAATACTGCGTGCCTTGAACGAGGCTGGCATCCGTGTAGGACGTGGTGTTCGCGGACAGGCTGGCGGCGAGCTGCCAGGAATTTGTGCTCTCGGTCCGCCTTTCGAGCTGATAGCCCGTTTCCGAAGCGACGTCGCTCCAGCTCACCAGGAGTGATGAGGCGGAAAGTGTTTTCGCCACCAGGCCGTCCGGCGCGGCCGGCGGCTGGGGCGCGGGCACAACGACGCTGCGGATGATCGAATAGGCTGAGTCGCCGACGCCGTTGCGCGACTTGACGCGATAGTAATAGCTGGTTTGCGAAACGACATCGGTGTCAGCGAAAACGGTCGTGTCAGCGGCCAGGGTGGCCAGGACCGTCCAACTGCTTGTCGAGCCGGTGCTCCGCTCAAGGATGATCGCCGTTTCATAGCCGGGATTTGACCAGCTCAACGCCACGGATTCGGCCGTGGCGGCCGGCGTGTTGAGGAATGGAGTTGTCGGGGGAGCGGCCGGGGTTGTGACCGGCAGGGTGCTGCTCCAGGGAGAACTGACGCCTGCAGTGTCGGCCTTGATGCGAAACTCGTAGGCGGTTTCAGGGGACAACCCGGTGACGGTTTGTTGGGTCACATTGCGGCCGGGCGTTGCGATGTCGGTCCAATTGGAGGCTCCGGATGGCCGCTGCTGCAGGGTGAAGGACTCCTCCAGCGAACGGTCAGTCCAGTTCAGCACCACGGAATCGGAGTTGGTGGTTGCGGCGGACAGCACGGGGGCGGACAGCGAGAACGGGGCGGCAATTTCAAAGAAGCCCAGCGCGCCGCCCGTTTGAAGCACCAGCTTGCGGCTCGTGGAATTGAACGCGCTGACGGAGGTGGTGGCCGGCATGCCGAGCACTGCGGTTTTCTGGACGGTGTCGTAAATCTTCGTCTGTGAGAACGCGTAGCGACCGTTTTCTGAGGTCGCAAAG
>JBAYGL010000320.1:0-6465 GCA_041666725.1 Limisphaerales bacterium | reverse complement strand
TCAAGCTGGCACCCGTCCGGTCCATGCCCACACGTTCTCCGCCCTCCGCTGCAAGCGCCCAGCCGGCGAGGCGCGCGAGGACATTCACGCCGCGCCGGTGCGCTGAAGCCTGCGACTCCAGGATCAGAAAGCCCGAGCCCTCGCCGAGCACGATGCCGTTGCGGGCGGTGTCGAACGGCTTGCAAGCCAGGCGCGGGTCGGCGTCGTGGCCAAGGACGCCCGCCGCGTGAAGCTGCGCGATGACCAGCGGATTCAGTGGGGCCTCGGCTCCGCCGGCGATGGCCACGTCCACCGTGCCCAGGAGAATCTGCTGCGCGGCCAGGGCAATGGCCGCCGCGCCGGACGCGCATGTCGCCGAGACGGTCAGCGCCGGTCCGTGCGCCGGGAAGGCCAGCGAGAGCATCCCGCTGACATTGGCGAGCGAGCAATGGGCTGCGTCGGAGGGACGAGCGCGGTAGCCGCCGAGGTCAGGAGGCGGATTTCCATCGTTGCCCACCGAGGTCCGCCTCCTCACCTCGGCGGCCACGGAGTCGGAGAGTTTCCCCACCGCTCCACGCGAGGTGCCGACGAAGATACCCACGCGGCCCGGGGCGACGGAGCGCGTGTCGAGTTGCGCGGCACTCCATGCCTCGAATGCCGCTGCATGGGCGAGTTGCGCACTGCGATCCATTTTGCGCGTGAGTCGCGTGAGAGGCGGATTCGGGGCGCGGCAGCCGGCGACTTTCAATCCGGGCGGCGAGAGTTCCGAAGGCAGCCAGGCGGCGGGCGATTCCCTGCGCATCACGGCCTGCCAGAGCTCGGACACGCCGCCCCCGGCGCCGCAAAACGCTCCCATGCCCGTCACGACGACAGGGTTTTCTCGGAGCAGTTGTTGGAGCGGCAACGGGTTCACTCGCGGGGCGGACAGGTAAACCAAAGCGTCGCCTTTTGCACGCACTTCCGTTTCACTCCCTCGCCATGAACGGAACGCAACGCCGCTTCGAAGGCATCCTCGACCGCTACTTTGAAACCACGCTCGCGGAGAATCCCGTGTGGGCGAACTACACCGGCCTGCGCGAAGGTGAAGGCAAGCTGGGCCGTGCCACGCTGCCGCATCTGGAACGGCAGGAGAAGCGCCGCCGCCAGACTCTTGCGGCACTGGACGCACTCAACCCGCGGGAGCTGGCCAATGAGCAGCACCTCGACCGGCTTGCGCTGCGGGCGATGCTCAACAAGGAGTGTGAGGAATTCGCACGCAAGCGGCACGAGCTGGAGCCGGATGCGCTGGACGCCGTGTTGAGCCTCCTGCAACACGAGCTGCTGCGTGGTGATGACGAACCCGCCCGCGCCCGGAAGAACATCCTCGGCGTGCTCCGCGAGGCTCCGCGCTTCCTGGCTGAGGACGCCGCTGTCGTGACGCGGCCCGAACGCGTCTGGCGCAAGGTGATGCAGCAGACCTACGGAGGTGCAGGCTCGCTTTTCGATGCGGTGGACACATTTCTAGGAAAGCCCGCGACAAAAAACGCGCGCAAAGCGGCACAGACTTACCACGACGCGGTGATGAAGCGACCGCTTGCGCCGGAAGGCTCGTTCGCCATCGGCACGGAGGCGATGCAGCGCCGGGTGCGCGAGCAGATCGGCCTGGATTACTCGCTGGCAGAAATCGAATCGCTGGCGCTGGGGGAGGCCCAACGTGTCGGCGCGCTGCTGGACGCGGCGTGCAAACAGTTCGGCAAAGGGCGCACCGTCGAAGCCATCATCGCCGACGCGCGCGCCGAGTGGAACCCCGGTGCAGACCTGCCCGCCGTCTATCGCGCAGAGACGAAGCGCGTGGCGGATGGCTTCCGCGCGGCGAAGGCGGTGACGTTTCCGAGGGGCGATGAGCTGCAGGTGAGCCTCGTGCCCGAGTTCATGCGGCACCTGTATCCGACGGCGGCCTACTCCTCGCCCGGTGCGTTTGAGAAGCGGCAACGCGGTATCTTCTGGGTCAACGATCTGAGCCTCACGAAGACAGCCGAGGCGGAGAAGCTCGCCGAGCGACAGCAGCATTTCGGCCTCAGCCTCACCGCGGCGCACGAGGCGTATCCGGGGCATCACCTGCAGTTCGTCACGGCGAACCGCCATCCGCGCAAGTGGCGGCGGCTCTTCGCCCACGCGGTTTTCTACGAGGGCTGGACGCTCTGGTGCGAGCAGATGATGGTGGACCTCCGCATTGACCGCGCACCGTGGCTACGCCTGCAGCAGCTCCACGACGCCCTCTGGCGCGTAAACCGCATCCTCGTGGACATCCGGCTCCAGACGGGCCGCTACAGCTACGAGCAGGCGGCAGCGCACTTGCGGAAACACCTCGGCTTCACGAAGGCCCGCAGTGAGGCGGAGATCAACTGGTATTCTGCGGCACCCACGGTGCCGATGAGCTACTGGCTCGGGCGGCTGGAGAACGAACGTCTTCGCCAACGGCTTGTCGTTGGGCGTGGCTGGACCTTGCAGCAGTTCAACGACTGGCTTCTGAGCTTCGGAACAATCCCTCAGGCGTGGATAGAAAAATATGGGCTGGAGTAGCTCCGTAGTCGCAGCCTTCAGCCTGCGCTCCGCGCTGTAGCGACGGTCTGTGACCGCCGGTTGCCCAACTCAGCGCTCGCAGAGCGCCGCTACAGGTTCTGATTCGCAACCTGAAGGTTGCGACTACGAGGCGGCCTTGATGGCTTCGAGCTCCTCCCAGCGTTTGTAGAGCTGGTTCAGCTTCTCCTTGTGGGCGGCGAGCTCGGCGAGCAGCGCGTTGGTTTGCGTGGCGTGCGTCTTGTGGAACTCGGGATCGGCGAAGAGGTTTTCGATGCGGCCGATTTGCTCTTCCACCGCATAGACTTGGTTCTCCATGTCGTCCAGCTCGCGGGTTTCCTTGAAGCTGAGTTTGCGTTTGTTGCCTGAGGGCTGGACGCGCGGCAGTGCATCTCGACCAGGTTTCGCCACGCTCTCACGAGGCGCAGCCACAGGGGCCAGTGGCGCGGCAGCACGGCGCTTCTTCTCGATGTAGTATTCGTAGTCGCCCACGCTGTAGGCGATGCGTTCGTCGCCCTCGAAGGCGAGGATGCCGGTGCAGACGCGGTTCAGGAAGTAGCGGTCGTGGCTCACCACGAGCACCACGCCGGGGAACGCGATGAGCGCTTCTTCGAGGACGCGCAGCGTGTTTAGGTCGAGGTCGTTCGTCGGCTCGTCGAGGATGAGGAAGTTGCCGCCTTGTTTCAGGATGCGCGCGAGCAGGAGGCGGCTGCGCTCGCCGCCGGAGAGATACTTCACCTGCAAGTTGATGCGGTCGTCGGTGAAGAGGAATCGCTTCAGATAGGCGCGCAACGAAAGCTTGCCGTTGCCCCAGATGACGAACTCCGTTCCGTCGCTCACCTCGTCAATCACCGTGCGCTCCTCGCGCAGTTGCAGGCGCGACTGGTCCACGTAATTGAACTTCGTGAGCTGGCCGGTCTTCACCGTGCCCTCGGTGGGCTGGAGGTCGCCGATGATGGCCTTCAGCAAGCTCGTTTTGCCGACGCCATTGCGACCGGCGACGCCGATGCGCTGGCCGTTCTCGAAGACGTGCGAGAAGCCGCTGAAGAGCGTGCGCCCGCCAAACTCGATGCCGACGTTGCTCAACTCGACGACGCGGTTGCCGAGCGGCGGCGGCGGCGGGATGACGAGTTCCATGTCCTCCTCGACAGGCGGGCCGGCCTGCGCGGCGGTTTCGTAATAGCGTTCGAAGCGGTTCTTCTGCTTGCTGCGCTGGGCGCGCGGGCCCTGGCGGACCCAGGCGAGCTCTTTCTCCAGAAACATCTGGCGCTTGTGCTCGACGACGGCTTCGGCGCGCTGCCGCTCGGCCTTGGCGAGGAGATATTCCGTGTAGCCGCCCTCGTAGGAGTAGAAGCGGCCCTCGGCCAGCTCGACGGTCAGGTTCGTCACGCGGTCGAGGAACCAGCGGTCGTGCGTGACGACGAGGAACGCGCCGCCGAAGTTCTCCAGAAACTCCGCGACCCACTCGATGGACTCGGGGTCAAGGTGGTTCGTCGGCTCGTCAAGAATCAACAGATCAGGGCGCGAGACGAGCGTGCGGCACATGGCCACGCGGCGCTTCTCGCCGCCGGAGAGCGAGTTGATGTCGCGGTCGCCGGGCGGCGTGCAGAGGTGCGACATCGCGGTCTCGATGCGGTTGTCGAGGTTCCAGCCGTCGAGGTGGGCGATGCGTTCCTCCAACTGCTCGTGGCGCTTGGAGTTGACAGGCAGCGACTCGAACTCCGCGATGAGGCCGAGGACGTGGCTCGCGCCGTCGCGGATGTTTTCAAGGACGTTCTTCTTCGGGTCCAGCGTGAACTCCTGCGAGAGGTAGCTCACGACCAGATCGCGGCGCGCGGCAACTTCGCCGCTATCGGGCGTCCGCTGGCCGGCAAGGACTTTGAGAAAGGTGGATTTGCCTGCGCCGTTGCGTCCGACAAGGCCAACGCGGTCGCCCTCGTGCAGCGCAAGCGTGGCGTGGTCGAGGATGACGCGGTCGTTGAAGGCGACGACGAGTTCGCTGGCGGTGAGAAGTGCGGGGGCGGAATCGCTCACGGGTAAAAAGGAGCGCGGACTTCAGTCCGCTTCAAGTGGGATGGGAAATGAGTATGCAGAGCGCCAGAGCCGCTCGCTGCTTCGGGCGTTGAAGCGGACTGAAGTCCGCGCTCCGGCGCGCTCACGCGAGTTTGACCTTGAGCCGCTGGCCGCGGATGGCGGTGCGGTTGAGCTTGGAGATGATGGCGCGCGCGGAATCCGCCGACACGTCCACAAAGGTGTGCCGCTCGCGGATGTCCACAACGCCCACGGTCTGCGGGGGCAGGCCGGTTTCGCCGAGGATGCAGCCGACGACATCGCCGGGGGCGACGCCGTGCTGCTCGCCCACGCTCATCCACAGACGGGTCATCTCGGCCGGGGTGCTGCGGCTGGCCGGACGACGCGGTGCGGGTGCAGGTGCGGGACCGTCGTAGCCCGGACGCTCGCCGGGCTGGTCTTCATATTGATCATAATCCCGACGAACAGGCTGGCGGGCGGCGGGACGGTCCAGCTCGGTGCGGAGCGCCTTCTTGGGAACGAAGCCTTTGGGAAAGGGTCTCGCAGCAGGAATGCTCGGCTGTGCCGCGACGGGGGCTGCCGGAACTTCTTCGCCGGCCCGGGATTCGACCTGGGGCTGACCGGGAGCGGCAGCCGGAATCATCTGCGCACTGGCTGGCTCGGCGGCGGGCGGGACAATCGCAGGTGCCGGATCGGCCTGCTGCGGCAGGATCGGCTGCGTCGGGACGGTTGGTGCTGCGGGAGCGACTGCGTCGGGAGCTGGGCTGGGCGACACCGCCAGTTTGATCATCTTCTCTGCAACAGGAAGCGGAGCAGGTGTATGGACCTTCGGAGCCGGCGGAGTGACGGGCCTGATCGCCCGGTCTGTCGGCGCAAGAGCCAGAACTGGACGCGCGGAGGCCGGGCGTGTTGCTGGCCGCGCGCGGTCATCGGGTTTGGCCGGTGCCTGCTTCGCGCCGGGATCGCCGCCTTCAAGCAAATGCAGCATGGCGGAGATGATGTCGGTGCTGTCGAAGCCTTCTTCGAGGAGGCGCTCGACGGCGTGGTCCTGACGTTGAAACTCGCCGCCCTGCAGGGTGGCGCGGACTTTGTCGAGAAGGACGTTGGCACGCGCCACGTCCACTTCCTCGACGGAGGGCACGCGCCCGCGCTGGATGCGCATCTTGGTGAAACGCTCGATGTTGCGGATCTGAAACAGCTCGCGTCCGGCGACGAAGGAGAAGGCCATGCCGCTGCGTCCGGCACGGCCGGTGCGGCCAATGCGGTGGACGTAATCTTCCACGTCGTAGGGCAGGTCGTAGTTGAAGACGACCTGAATGTCATCCACGTCGATGCCGCGCGCCGCCACGTCCGTGGCGACGAGGAACTCGAGGCCGGACTTGCGGAACTTGTTCATCACGCGGTCGCGCTGCGCCTGGTTCATGTCGCCGTGCAGGCCCTCGGCGGAATAGCCCTGCGTGTTCAGGTGCTCGACGAGGTCGTCCACCATGCGCTTGGTGTTGCAGAAGATGATGCCGAGCTTGAGATCGTGAACATCAATGAGGCGCGTGAGCACCTCGATTTTCCAGCGACGATCCACCTCGAAATAGATTTGCTCCACCGTCGGGACCGTCATGGCCGACTGCTCGATGCGGACGTTCTCCGGCGTCTTGGAGTGGCGTTCAATCAAGTCCCGGATGGGCCGGGGCATCGTGGCGCTGAAGAAGACCGTCTGTCGCGTGCTTGGCGTGGTCTGGAGGATGAACTCGATGTCCTCGCGGAAGCCCATGTTGAGCATCACGTCGGCCTCGTCGAGGATGACCATCTTGATCTTGTCGAGCCGGAGCGTGCCGCGGTTCATGTGATCCATGACGCGGCCCGGCGTGCCGATGACGATCTGCGCGCCCTGGCGCAGGC
>JBAYGL010000319.1:0-6473 GCA_041666725.1 Limisphaerales bacterium | reverse complement strand
GGCGATGCTTTTCCTTCGAGCTGCGGATCGGGCTGAGATCGGAGCCGGTGCCGGAGCCGTGCTTGAAGAGCATCGCCTCGGAGTAGGCGAGGTGCATGATGGATTCCATGTTGTCTTCGACGGCCTGGATGAAGCACGCGCTGCCCTGCGGGTATTCGTATTGGGTGTGGGCGCGCTCGGCGACGCTGGTCTTGCGGTTCACAAACCAGTTGCCCTTGCCCGAGGCCTTGCCGACGCCGTATTGGTGATAGAGGCCGACGTTGAACCACACCGGCGAGTTGAACGCGCCGTATTGGTTCACGCAGAGCCAGGTCAGCTCGTCGTAGAACACCTCGCCGTCCGCCTTGCTGAAGTAGCCGTCCTTGACGCCCCAGTCCGCGAGCGTGCGCGTGACACGGTGGATGAGCTGCTTGACGGACTTCTCGCGCTCGGCCTTGGCGGGGTCACCATAAAAATACTTCGAGCAGACGACCTTGGTGGCGAGCAACGACCAGCTCTTGGGCACCTCGACGCCCTCCTGCTTGAAAATCGTCTTGCCGGAGTCGTCGGTGATTTCGGCGGTGCGCTTGTCCCACTCGATCTGGTCGAAGGGTTTCACCTTGGCGTCGGAGAAGATGCGCTGAAGGTGCGGCGATTTTCTGGCGGATTTGGCAGCGGGCTTTTTACCGCGGGCGGCGGATACGGCAGCTTGTTGGGAGCGGCGGGTGGATGTGGCAGGAGCAAGCATGGGCTCAGGAGCGTCAATCATGGGTTGCGGTTGGCTAGATTTGTTTGGCACTGGGGCATCTCTTCCGCTCATGGCCGCACCATACAGCCGGATCGAATCAGACGCCAAGGCTCCCATTTTTGGTGGAGTCTCCCGGTTGGGCTATCTCGCGGGACACCCCATTGGTTGGGGAGCGAGGGCGAGGCTAGCACTAGATATTGTGGTGACAAGCAGTTTTTGAAAAAAAAGTTATCACCGAGTTATTCGCGCACAAAAGGCCCGGAAATACACGCTTTCACAGAGGTCTGTGGACAACCGTCGGAAGCCATTGTGAACAACTGGTGACATCTTTTACACAAGGCGTCAGCCAAAGCCCGCCGGAGCGTTGTTTTTGAGCAGTTTCAGCTTCCTGGCCGGTTCCAAAATCCGCACCACCGTGCGGAATTCTTACTGCCAGCCGCTAAGACTTTCTCCTCCCCGTGCCGACCGCTACACTGGTGCCGTGAAACCTGTCTTCGAGCAAACGCCCCGGCGGCAGTGGGAATCCTTCCACTGCGAAGTCGTGCGCGGGCCCGGCTACGGGGCGACGTGGCATTTTCACCCCGAGTATCAGATCACCCTCGTCCTGCGCAGTTCCGGCTACCGTCTCGTTGGCGACAACATCACCCCCCTCACATCCGGCGACCTCGTGCTCGTCGGCTCAAACCTCCCGCACGTCTGGCAGCAGGACCCGGAGGGCGGGCGCACGGCGGTCCATGCCATCGTCGTGCGTTTCCTCGGCACGTTGCTGGGCCGCGATTTTTTTGAAATCCCCGAGGCCGCAGCCGTGAAGCGGCTGCTCCGCCGTGCCGCGCGCGGGCTGCGTGTCACCGGACGCACGCGCGATGCCGTGGCGGAGCGTCTGCAACGGCTCGTGGAGTCCAAGGGCTTGAGCCGCGTCGCAGAACTGCTGACGATTCTGGAAATGCTCGCCCAATCACGCGAGCTCCAGCCCATCGCCAGCGCCGGCTTCGTGCCGATCCTCTCCAGCGATGATCAGGGCCGCATGGAACGCGTCATCGCACACATCCACGCGCACCTCACGGAGACGATTGACCGCGCCACGGTCGCCCACGCCGCGCACCTCAGCGAAGGTGCCTTCAGCCGCTTCTTCAAGCTCCGCACCGGCAAGACACTGCCCGAATACGTGAACGAACTGCGCGTGGGCCGCGCCTGCCGCCTGCTGGCCGCCGAGGAGCGGAAGGTCACCGACATCGCGCTGGACTGCGGTTTCCGCAACCTCGCGAACTTCAACCGCCGCTTCCGCGAGATCACGCGCCTGACGCCGCGCGATTACCGCCGGCAGCTGCAACGCAGCGCGGCCTGACCGGGAATTTTGCTCGTCCCTCACCACAGTCCGCGCTAGGAATCCGCCATGCACCACGGTGAAATTTGCGGACGCGACTTCGCCAGCGGCCAGTCGCAGCGCGTGAAATGGAACGACGGCATCATCACGGAAATCAGCCCCGCGTCTGGAGACTCAGATGGCGTCTGGCTCGCTCCGACACTGCTCGATCTCCAGATCAACGGCTACGGCGGCGTGGACTTCCAGCGCGACGACCATCTCACCGAGGAACTTCTCGTCTCGGCTGCACGCCAGATGCGCCGCGATGGCTGCGGGCGTTTCTTCTTCACGCTCATTACCGACGAGTGGCCCAGGCTCATGGCCCGCGTGCGCCGCGCCAAAGCAATTCGCGACGCCAATCCAGAACTCCGCGCGGCCCTCGCCGGCTGGCACATCGAAGGACCGTTCCTCTCGCCCGAAACCGGCTTCAAAGGCGCGCACAATCCCGTCGTGATGCGCGACGCCACCGGGGCCGACATCCGGGAGTTACGCGCCGTGGCTGGCGGCGATCCCGTCCTCCTTACGCTCGCGCCCGAACGCAACGACTCGATGGAAGCCATCCGCCTTGCGACCTCGCTCGGCATCGTCGTGAGCCTCGGCCACACGAACGCTTCAGCGGAGACGATGCGCGCGGCCGTCGCCGCTGGCGCACGAGGCTTCACGCATCTTGGCAACGGCATCCCGCAGCAGCTCGACCGGCACGACAACATCCTCTGGCGCGTCTTCGACACGCCCGGCCTCACGCCCAGCCTCATCCCGGACACGCACCACGTCTCGCCGCTGCTCTTCCGGACCATGCATCGCGCGCTGCCGCCGGAACGCATCTACTACACGACGGATGCGATGTCCGCCGCCGGCACGCCGCCGGGCCGCTACACGATTGGCACGATTGAACTCGAGGTTGGTGCGGACCAGATCGTGCGCCAGCCGGGGAAGCCGAACTTCGCCGGCTCCGCGCTCAAGCCGATCGACGGCATCACGCGCGCCGCGCAGATGCTCGGCAAATCCTGGCGCGAAGTCTGGCCGCACTTTTCCCAGCGCCCGGCGGAACTGATGGGGCTTCGCAACGAAATCGCGGTCGGCCAGCCCGCGGATTTTTGCGTGGTGAAGGAGGGGGCGGACGGCTCGCTGGTGGAAGCGCGCATCGCCTGACCGTGGCCACGTTCGTGAGAACGCGGGACTTCAACCGTCAGGGTGTCGCTGTTGCTGCAACCCACGCCCTCACGAGCGTGGCCACAGGCAGCGGCACGATCCCTCACTTCCCCTCGTCGGTGCGGAACGGCGAGGCAGGCAGGCCCGCACCGTTGAAGAGGTTGCAGGTCGGGAAGTTTTCCCATGCGTAGCGCACGGCGACGGGCTGCTTCAGCTCAGCGTTCGAGACGATGACCTTGTCGCCTTCGATGCGTGCCTGCGCGCGCTTCCACTGTTTGTCTTCACCGGCGATGACGAAACCCTTCAACTCGCCGTCCCTGGCCACGAGACCCCCGTCGGCGTGCGTGAAGCTCAGGACAACCTCGTTTCCACGCACCTGATGGCCGGCGGGCAGCGGGCCGCTGGTGACGACCTTCCGGCCGTAGACCGTGCCGAGCGCCCACGCACCAAGCCGGCGGCCCACTTCCTGTTTGTTCTTCGGATGGATGTTCTTCTCCTCACCGATGTCGATGGTGATCGCCATGCCGGTGTTTTTCAGCTTCAGCGTCTTGAGCATCCCCTCGCGCACGAGCGGCCAGTCGCGCCCCGGGCCGCCGAAGTTCGGGAGCTGCACCCACGCAAACGGAAAGTCGTGGCCCCAGCGCGCGCGCCAGTCGCTCACCAGCAGTGAAAGCTGGGCGTGATAAAACGGCGCCTTCTCGGCCGAGGAGTTCGCCTCGCCCTGATACCAGATCGCGCCCCGGATGGCGTAGGGGATGAGCGGCGAGATCTTGCCGTTGAAGAGGCCGCCGATGTTGCCCTTGCGTTCAGCCTGCGCAACAGGATCGCGCGGGGCCCTGGGAACAGGCTTGCCGTCCGCCCTGGCTTTCTTCGCCGCTTCCTTCCATTTGGCGTGGTCCTGTTCAAATTTCGCCCTGGCTTTGACGGCGTCGATCTTTCCTTCCTGCTGCCGGGTCTGCTCGAAGAACCTCTTCAACTCCGGCGAGGCCAGCTGCGCCTCGGGCGCGATCCACGACTCGATGGGCGTGCCACCGACGGAAGAGTTGATGAGGCCGACCGGGACGTTCAAAGCCTTGTGAATCTCCCGACCGAAGAAAAAAGCCGTCGCTGAGAAGCGCCCGACGGT
Source organism: Limisphaerales bacterium (assembly GCA_041666725.1). GTDB lineage: Bacteria > Verrucomicrobiota > Verrucomicrobiia > Limisphaerales > SXTU01 > SXTU01. Next base: position 2,105 of record JBAYGL010000319.1, on the reverse strand, counting down.
GTCGGGTGCGCACACGACCCACTGGCCTTTGCCTTCAGTCTGCGCGGTGGTTGAAGCCGCCGAGCCTTCGGTGAACATGCGGATTTGCGGGAGCTTCGCCGCCGCCAGTTCCTGCTCGCTGTCTTTCACGCCGCTCACGGTCATCGCCATGTTGGACTGGCCGGAGCCGAGCCAGACCTCGCCAACCAGCACATCGGAAAAGGTGAGCGTGTTGCCAGCCTTCACGGTCAGCGTGTGCGGGCCAGGGCCGGCCAGCATCGCAAACTTCACCGACCACTTGCCGTCCGCGCCGGCCTTCGTGGTCGCGGTTTGTCCTGCGATGGTGACGGTGACCTCCTCACCCGGCGCGGCCGTGCCCCAGACGGGCACGGATGCCTCGCGCTGGAGGACCATGTGATCGCCAAAGATGGCAGGGAGCTTCACCTCGGCGCGGGCGGCCGCGGCGAGGCACAGGAGGATTGCGGGCGTGACAAGAATGGCAGGGAGGCGTTTCATGATGGCTCAAGCACTTAACTGGAATCGTCGCCATGAATGGACTCCTCGTCGTCGGTTGTGGTTACAAATCTCTTCGTCTGCTCGGTTGCCTGCTCGCGTTGAGCCTCGGCCTGCCCCTGCTGGCGGCAGAAAAACCCAGGCAGCTCCGTGCCGGTGCGGCCACCAGCAACCTCACGCCAGCCATCGGTGGCGGGATCATCGGCGGATTCCATCCAATCCCCTCCACGCACGTCCACGACGAACTGCACGCGCGCTGCGTCGTGCTCGACAACGGCGAGACGCGGCTGGCCATCGTCGTGTGCGATCTCCTCGGGGCGTCACGCGAAGTCTATGACGAGGCGCGGCGGCTGGTCACGGAGGAGACCGGCCTGCCCGGGGCGAATCTCTTCATGTCCTCGACGCACACGCACTCGGCCACCAGCGCGCTGGGCACGAACCGCTTCCGCATCAACACGCCGCTGGACGACTACCAGCAGTTCGTCGCCCGCCGCATCGCCGACGGCGTGCGCCGCGCCATCAACAACCTCGCGCCCGCGCGCATCGGCTGGGCGACGGGCAACGAGCCGAAGCACGTCTTCAACCGCCGCTGGTTCCTCAAGCCCGGCACGATGCCGGTGAATCCCTTCGGCAGCACGAACGACCTCGTGAAAATGAACCCGGCGCGCGCGAGCAAAGACCTCGACCGGCCCGCCGGTCCGACCGATCCGGAAATCTGCCTCGTGTCCGTCCAGACGCCCGAGGGCCGGCCCATCGCGGTGCTGGCGAATTACTCGCTGCACTACGTCGGCGGCGTCGGCAACGGCCACATCTCGGCGGACTACTACGGGATGTTTTGCGACCGCCTCCAGCAGCTCCTCGGCGCGGACCGGCAGCGTCCGGCGTTCGTGGCGATGCTGGCCAACGGCACGAGCGGCAACATCAACAACATTGATTTCACCAAGCCCGGCGTGCGCGAGGAGCCTTACGCGAAGATGAAAATCGTCGCCGACGACGTGGCGGCGGTCGCGTTCAAGGCGCTACAAGGCGTGAAGTATCACGATTGGGTGCCGCTGGGCGGACAGTTGCGGGAGCTGGAGGTGGGCACGCGCCGGCCGACCCCGGAGCAGATCACCCGTGCGAAGGAAATTCTCGCCCGCCCCAGGACGCTCCCGCGCGCCGCGACGCTGGAGGAGATTTACGCGGAGCGCACGCTTGGCATGGCGGAGTATCCGGCGCGGATCGCGATTCCGATCCAGGCCCTGCGCGTCGGCGACGTGGGCATCACGGGCATTCCCTGCGAGACATTTGTCGAAACGGGGCTGGAACTGAAGGCGCGGAATCCTTTCAAGCCGAGCTTCACACACTCGATCGCCAACGGTTACTACGGCTATCTGCCCACGCCCGAGCAGCACCGGCTCGGCGGCTACGAGACGTGGCTGGGCACGAACCGGCTGGAGGAGCAGGCCTCGACCCGGATCGTCACAGCGCTGCTGGAGATGCTGGGGAAACTGAAGTGATACCGACTCCGTGTGAAGGTTGATGGAACTGGCACCGGTGGTCGAGTGGCTCCTTCTCCCTTCGCAGAGCGATGGGAGAAGGTGGCCGCAGGCCGGATGAGGGGTGCGGCCATC